>NZ_JBEYKR010000001.1:0-217567 GCF_040703535.1 Streptomyces sp. NPDC007346 | reverse complement strand
TAGGGGTCCAACCTTCGCGGGGTCCCCCGCTTCCTCACTGTGGAGCTAAGGAGAATTGAACTCCTGACCTCCTGCATGCCATGCAGGCGCTCTACCAACTGAGCTATAGCCCCTTGCTGTCCGCCGCCCGGTTTCCCTTGGCGACATCGAGAACATTACACGGTCCCCCCGGTGCTTCACCAAATCGTTTCCGGTGCGTGCGCATATGCCCGAATCATCCCGCAGGTTGAACCGTCAGGCGCAGGTCAGAGGGTCAGGCCGTGGCGAAGGAGTAGAACCGCTTGAGGGTGCAGTGCTCCTCCAGGAGCCGCCCGTAGATCGGCTCCCCCTCCAGCTCCCGGTAGGTCTCGATGGGGTCGCCTTTTATGATCAGCGCCCGCGCGCATTCCTCGCACCAGTACTGGTATTCCGGGTTGATCGGGTCCATGTCCCTGACAATGGGCGTACCGCTGCCGCACCAGTCGCACTTACGCCTGTGTGCACCCATCAGTCAGCTCCAGCTGTGGCCGCAGGCCGTGCACACGTAGGAGACCCCTCCGTTGTCGCCCAGGACTTGGGCCACGTGGGACGAACCGCAGGACGGACAGCCGAGCCGGGATCGATCTTCGGACGTTACGGGGCCGGGGGACGAGGTGGCGACAAGGGGCAGGTCGGGGACGCGTTCGCGACTCGCAGGCATCGCGCTCCCTCCCGATCGGTCCGTCGCCCCCTCCGGCGCTCCGATTCTGCCATGACCCCGCAAGGGGGTCAGCCCGCTTCACGCCCCTATGCAGAGGATCCCGCCCCCAGACGGGGACGGGATCCTGATTGTGGAGCTAAGGAGAATTGAACTCCTGACCTCCTGCATGCCATGCAGGCGCTCTACCAACTGAGCTATAGCCCCGCTGTTCGCTCTGTTTCCCTGCGTTTCCGCGCTGCGAACAAGAAGAACTTTAGCCTGTGACCTGCCGGAAAGTGAAATCCGGCCGCGGCCGCCCGGGGAGGGCCCGCGGGAGGGCCCGCGAACAGCGCCCCGGAGGCTCCGATCCGCAGGCGTACCGGACCCGCGCGAGGCCCTAGACGTCGTCGCCGAGCACCGGCTCCGGCAGCGTGCCGGCGTTGTGCTCCAGCAGGCGCCAGCCGCGCGCGCCCTCGCCCAGGACGGACCAGCAGCAGTTGGTCAGCCCACCGAGCCCTTCCCAGTGGTGCGCCTCCAGGCCGAGGAGACGGCCGATCGTCGTCCTGATCGTGCCGCCGTGGCTGACCACGACGAGCGTGCCGTCGGCCGGCAGCTTCTCGGCATGCTCCAGGACGACCGGGGCGGCCCGGTCGGCGACCTCGGTCTCCAGCTCGCCGCCGCCCCTGCGCACCGGCTCGCCGCGCTTCCACGCCGTGTACTGCTCGCCGTACCGCTCGACGATCTCCTCGTGCGTCAGGCCCTGCCAGGCGCCCGCGTACGTCTCACGGAGTGCGGCGTCATGGGCCACGGTGAGGCCGGTGACGGCCGCGAGCTCGGCGGCCGTGGCCACCGCCCGCCGGAGGTCGGAGGCTACGACGGCGTCGGGCTTCAGCGAGGCGAGCAGCCGGGCGGCCCTGCGGGCCTGCCCGACGCCCTCCTCGGTCAGCTCGATGTCCGTGGAGCCCTGGAAGCGCCGCTCCAGGTTCCACGCGGTCTGGCCGTGACGCCAGAGGACGATCCTGCGGCCCCTGCCGCTGCGGCTGCCGTTCAGCTCTGGTCACCTTCCGTGCCGCCGTTGAGCTGTGCGTGCTCCTCGGCCTTGCCGCGGGTCTTGATCGCGTCCTCGGGGAGGGCGATCTCCGGGCAGTCCTTCCACAGGCGCTCCAGCGCGTAGAAGACGCGCTCCTCGCTGTGCTGGACGTGGATGACGATGTCGACGTAGTCGAGGAGGATCCAGCGGGCGTCGCGGTCGCCCTCACGGCGCACCGGCTTGGCGCCGAGCTCCTTCTGGAGCCGCTCCTCGATCTCGTCGACGATCGACTTGACCTGGCGGTCGTTGGGGGCCGAGGCCAGCAGGAAGGCATCGGTGATCGACAGCACATCGCTGACGTCGTAGGCGATGATGTCGTGCGCGAGCCGGTCGGCGGCCGCCTGGGCGGCGGCGTTGATGAGCTCGATGGAGCGGTCCGTGGCGGTCACATGCAGGCTTTCGTCGGCGGTCGGATGCAACCTCTAGGGTCTCACGGACCGCCGACAACCCCTCCCGCCGACGATTACTTGACCTCGTAGTCCTGGCCGAGCACGGCGGACACGTCCGCGTTGGCGGCCGGCTCGCCCTTCTTCACAGCGCCCTCGGGCAGCCCCAGGGTCTTGGCGACCTCCGTGGCCTTCTCCTTGTCCTCGGCACTCCGGTAGATCACGACGGACTCGGCCTCGCCCTCGGCCTTGCCGCTGTCCACGAAGGCGTAGCCGCCGTTGACCAGCGTGATCCGGGCGGACTCCCCGGCCTTGGTGTTCCCGGTGGCGTTGCGGACGGCAACCCGGAGGGGCGCGCCCTCCTCGGGAGCCTTCACCGTGCCGCCGAGGATGTCCTTGACGACGCTGCGGGTGGCCGCGTCGGTGAGGGTGCCGTCGTCCTGGACCGGCAGCATCGTCGTCTTGTAGTCACCGATCTTGGCCCGCGAGGCCAGCTTGGCCAGCGAGGCCCCCAGGTCCTTCTCCGGCAGCGACGGGTCCAGGACCTGCGCCAGCGTCTCCACGGTGACGGTCGCGGCCTTGGGGTCCTCCGAGATCTTGCGCAGCACCGCGCGCATGACCTCCCCGAACCGCGTCAGCTGCTTGGCCTCGGCCTCCCCGGGCGCGAGATAGGTGGCGTACGCGACGGCCATCGGGCCGCTGAGCGTCTGCGCCTCCCCCTTCTTCACCAGGGGCTCGGCGCCCTTCTTGGCGTCGGGCACATCGATGTCGGTGTCCATCTCGATGTTGCCGACCTGCTCGACGAGGATCTCCAGGTACGGGGTGTCCAGCCGCCAGGTGCCGCTGATCCTGGTGCCCAGGAGCGTTTCGATCGACTCCCGGGTGCCGGTCCTGCCGTCGTCGTCGACGGACTTGCCGAGCGTGGTGGTGGCTCCGTCGTCACCGGCGACGGCGAGGGTGTTCGGCAGCAGGACGGTGGTGCCCTGCTTGGTGGTGGCGTTGTCGACGAGCAGGGCCGTCGACGTGCCGCCCTTCTTGGTGTTGTGCAGGTGCACGACGATCACGTCACGCTGCTGCGCACCGGCCGCGACGGCCTTCTTCTCCTCCGAGCCGGAGAGGCCGGGGATCATGTCGGCGGACCAGAGGTAGCCGGCCCCGCCGACGACCACGAGCACGGCGACGACGATCAGGGCGATCATCCGGTTGCGGCCCTTGCGCCGCGCCTCCTCGCGCCGCTCGCTGCGGCTCTCGGTGAACTTCAGCCAGTCGATGACGTCCTCGGAGTCCTCGTCGGGCTCCTCGATGAACGAGAACTGCTCGGTGCGGTAGTCCGGGGCCGGACCGCGCTGCCCGGGGACGGCTCGGTCCGCGTCGGCCTCCGGCTCGGGGGCCTGCTCGCGCGTGGGCTGTGAGGCCGGCGGCGGGGCCTGCTCGGGTGCGGGGGCGGCGGACTGCTGCGGGATGTTCCACTGCTGGCCGGTGTCGACGGCGGCGGACTGCTGCCCGGTGGCGTAGCCGTAGTCGGTGTAGCCCCCGTAGCCGTACTGCCCGCCCTGGCCGTACCCCTGGTCTCCCTGGCCGTACCCCTGGTCGGTGCCCCGGCCGCCCTGGTCCGGCTGGGGGGACTGCCCCGCGTAGGGGTCGTAGGGCTGGGCCTGGGGCTGCTGGGACTGGCCGTACGGGTCGTATCCGTATCCCGCGTCCGGGGCCTGGCTCTGCCCCTGGCCCTGGTCCTGGCCCTGCTGGGCGTACGGGTCGTACTGCTGCTGCCCCTGCTGCTGGTACACCGGCTGCCCGTACTCGTCGTAGCCGATGACCTGCGGCTGCTGGTAGTACGGGTCGTGGTCGTACGGGTTCTGTCGGTCGTTCACCGGTGCCCCTCTCCGTGGCTCAGTCGCCGCGGTACAGCTGGCGCTTGTCGATGTAGCGGACCACACCGTCCGGTACCAGGTACCAGACCGGCTCCCCCTGCGCGACCCTCTCACGGCAGTCCGTGGACGAGATCGCCAGCGCGGGCACCTCCACGAGGGAGACGCCGCCCTCGGGAAGTCCGTCGTCCGTGAGCACGTGACCCGGCCGGGTCACACCGATGAAGTGGGAGAGCGAGAACAGCTCCTCCGCGTCACGCCAGGTGAGGATCTGGGAGAGCGCGTCGGCGCCGGTGATGAAGAAGAGGTCCGCGTCGCCGTGGACCTCGCGCAGGTCCCGCAGCGTATCGATGGTGTACGTCGGTCCGCCACGGTCGATGTCACTGCGGCTGACCGAGAACTGCGGGTTGGACGCGGTGGCGATGACCGTCATCAGATAGCGGTCCTCGGCCGGGGAGACCTTCTTGTGGCTCTTCTGCCACGGCTGCCCGGTCGGGACGAACACGACCTCGTCGAGGTGGAACTGGGCGGCCACTTCACTGGCCGCCACCAGGTGTCCATGGTGAATCGGGTCAAACGTCCCGCCCATGACGCCGATTCGGCGCTTGCCGGGGCCGGTAGGCACTTCCTGCTCTCCCATGCGTGCAGAGCCTACTGGCACAGCTGTACGCCTCCGCCTCAGCGGTCGCGGTTGAAGCGCGTGGTGACCCAGAGCAGGAACATCAGCGCGAGGAAGGCTCCGGCGCCGACGACGTAGGGGTTGAGGCTTTCGTGGTTGCCGCCGTGGCCACCCTCGGAGGCGAGAGTGACCAGCTCGTGTGCGGTGCTCGTGAGGCTCATCTTCAGCAGGACCTATCGATCGTGAATCGGAAGGAAGACGTCGGGCACATCGTATGCGGGGCCTTCGGGCACGCTCACGCCGACTCAGTCGTTGTCATCTTTGTTGCGGTAACCACGCAGCAGGAACCAGGCCAGCAGCACCGCTCCGACGATCGAGGCCAGCAGCACGATCCGGAGGGTGGCCCCCGGTCCCTGTTCCTCGGCGACGGCGGCGAGCAGTACGGCGGTGTGCGGCATTTCGGGCGCTCCTCACAGTTGTCCACAGCCCCCGCACACCGTAGCGCCAGCGCATACGCTGGCATTTGTCCGGGGGACGAGCAACGTCTCGTACGAACAGGGGGCCATCCATGACCGACATCAGTCACGAGAACGTGCCGAGCAGGGCGCGCAGGCGGTTCCCCGGGATCTCCTCCCGGGCCTACGAGCACCCGGCGGACCGCTCGGCCCTGGTGGCCCTGCGCAGGCTCACCGGTTTCGACACCGTGTTCAAGGCGCTCAGCGGGCTGCTCCCGGAGCGGAGCCTGCGGCTGCTCTTCCTCTCCGACTCCGTCCGGGTGAGCGAGGCGCAGTTCGCCCATCTCAACGACATGCTGCGCG
The DNA here is from genome assembly GCF_040703535.1 of Streptomyces sp. NPDC007346. Taxonomy (NCBI): domain Bacteria; kingdom Bacillati; phylum Actinomycetota; class Actinomycetes; order Kitasatosporales; family Streptomycetaceae; genus Streptomyces; species Streptomyces sp. NPDC007346. The sequence goes on along the minus strand of NZ_JBEYKR010000001.1, from coordinate 212,128 downwards.
ACGCGTGTTACATCCTGGACCTGGAGAAGGTCCCGCCGATGTACGTCAAGCAGGACCCGCAGCCCAACGCCATGTGTATCGGGCTGGACGAGCCGATCGTCGTGGTCACCACCGGCCTGGTCGAGCTGCTCGACGAGGAGGAGATGCGGGCGGTGGTGGGCCACGAGGTGGGCCACGCGCTCTCCGGCCACTCGGTGTACCGGACGATACTGCTCTTCCTGACCAACCTGGCCGTGAAGGTCGCCTGGATCCCGCTGGGCAACGTGGCGATCATGGCGATAGTGACGGCGCTGCGCGAGTGGTTCCGCAAGTCGGAGCTCTCCGCCGACCGGGCCGGGCTGCTCGTGGGCCAGGACATCCAGGCCTCGATGCGCGGTCTGATGAAGATCGCCGGTGGCAACCACCTCCACGAGATGAACGTGGACGCCTTCCTCGCCCAGGCCGACGAGTACGAGAAGGCCGGGGACCTGCGGGACTCGGTCCTCAAGATCCTCAATGTGCTGCCCCGGACGCACCCCTTCACCACGGTGAGGGCCGCCGAGCTGAAGAAGTGGTCGGAGACCCGCGACTACCAGCGGATCATGGACGGCCACTACCCCCGGCGCGACGAGGACAAGGACACCTCGGTGACGGACTCGTTCCGGGAGTCGGCCTCGCACTACGCCGACACGGTGCGCACGAGCAAGGACCCGCTGATGAAGCTGGTCGGTGACATCGCCGGAGGCGCCGGGGACCTGGGCGGCAAACTGCGCGACAAGTTCACCGGAGGCGCCGGCGCCGCCAAGGGCGGTGCGGGCGGTTCCGCTACGGGTGAGGGCGGAACTCCCGGAGGGAGTGAGGGGCCTGAGGAGGGGCCCCGGAAGGGGTAGCGGCGGCCGGCGGCGCCAGGGTCCCGCAGAGCGCCGCCGCGGGCCGGCCCGGGGCGTACGGGTCGGTGGCGGCGGGGCCCCGGTCGTCGGCCCGCTCCCCCGCCAGGAGCGGGCGCAGCGTCCCCGCCGCACCGGCCGAGCAGGACTGCGGCCCGGCCTGTACGTGGGCGGTGCGCAGCTCCAGCCGGTGCAGCCGCAGGTCCTCCCGGTCGAAGCGGAAGTTCAGCTCGCGCCGGACGGTGAAGAGGGACGCGCCGTCCTCCTTCCGGGGGTCTTCCGCCGGGCGCAGGGCGTAGGTGAAGGTGTGGTCCGAGACGACCTCCAGGGTGCCCGCGCCGTCCTCCGCGTACGAGAGGGTGCCCTGGACCCGGACCCGCGGGTCCGCCAGCTCCACCTGCGCCGGGTCGAAGCGCACCAGCCAGCCGGTGGCGGCGTGGAGCCCGTCGTCGGCGGGGTTGCTCATGGACCGTTCGAACTGGCCCCGCTGGTCCGGGTCGAGAAGCTGTTCGACGGGCCGGCGGACCTGGCCGATGAGGACGTCCGGGTTGAGCGAGGACTCCACCAGGTAGTCCTTGACGATGGCGAGTGCGGTGGTGATCTGGCTGTCCGAGAAGTTCTGCGTGCGTCGGACGGAGGGGAAGTTGATGCCCTCCGCGCCGGTCCGGAAGCCGGAGAGCGGGGCGGCGCCGTAGAGCCGCTCGGGTGATCCGGCGGGTACGGCTCCGCGCGGGGCGAGGGGCACCACGGTGGTCCGCAGCGGTTCGGCCCGTCGGGTGACGGGCTGCGGATAGGGAGTGCGGAAGCCGACGTAGACGGCCGTGGTGAAGGCCAGGGCGATGAGCACGACCAGCACGATGGCGGCCCTGGAGCCGTGGCCGGCCGGGGCCGCAGGCTCCGGCAGCGCCCGCACGGCGCGGGCGTGCTCGCCCATCCGCTCCTGGGCCGAGAACTCCTGCATGCGGGCACTGCGGATGAACGATTCGTCGAAGACAAGTGAGCGGTACTCGTCCTCGCCGCCCTCGGGGTTCTCGGGCGGGCCGTTCGGCGGCTCTGAGCGGCCTGTCATGTCTTCTCTCCCGATCTCCGCACCACGGGTCCGCTCGGTGCGCGACGGTCTGCTTCGGCCGTCGGGCGTCCGGCAGTGAGAAGCCCCCCGGGGAGCGAGGGGTCACATCTTCAGAGTAGATCGATCGGCGCGTACGTAAACGCGGGGAGCGGCGGGAAGTGGTGGCCGCGGCCGCCGCCGTACGGGTGACGTGCGGGCCGGTCCGGCCGTGCGAGGCGGGGCGCCGGGCGGCTCAGGGAACGTGGGGCGCGGCGGAGACGGCCGGGCGGGGGTCCTCCACGGCGGCCGGCGGAAGCGCCCCGGGCTGGTCCACGCCGCTGGTCGCGGGGGGCGGGGCCGGGTCCTGGCGGTTGGCCGAGGTCCCCCGGTAGACGGCGGAGAAGGCGAGGGCGACCATCCCGACGCCCATCACCAGGGCCAGCAGCCAGGCGACCGGGCGGTGCCAGCGGGCGGCGCCCCGGTAGCCGCCCTGCCCGTAGGCGCCCGGTCGGGCGTCGTCGCCATCGGGGTCGTAGTCAAGGTCCTGAGGGTCCTGGCGGGCCCTGGAGCGCCCGTAGGAGCCGTACTCTCCGTCCGTGGGTCGGCGGTTGCGGCGGGTCCGGGCGGCGTCCGCCTGCGCGCGGGCCTCCGCGGCGGCGAGCAGACGCTCCACGGCGGTGGGTTCATGGACGACGGCGGCCCGGACGAAGTCCTCGTCGAACACCACGGAGGCGAAGTCCTTGTCCGCGCCCCCGCGGTCGTCGTCGGGCTCCCAGCCGTCCGGGAACGGCTTGCCCCCCACGTCGTCCGGCACGGATTCAGCGTAGCCGTGCCGGGACCTTTTGCGCAGGTGTTCCGGAAAGTCGCCCGGCGGGCGGCCAGGGGACCATGCGGCCGGTCCTCAACCGCGCGCGTCCACCGGGGCATACCGTCCCGTACGCCGGGCCGGTGATCCGGCCCGGCCTGCGCTCCGACCGGGCCGGTGATCCGCCGGGGCTGCTCGCCCGTACGCCGCCCCGGCCCGGCCCGGCGTACGGGCGAGGCGCGGCTACCGGGTGTGGCCGTCGCCGGTGACGATGTACTTCGTCGAGGTCAGCTCCGGCAGTCCCATCGGTCCGCGGGCGTGCAGCTTCTGGGTGGAGATGCCGATCTCGGCGCCGAAGCCGAACTGTCCGCCGTCCGTGAAGCGGGTGGAGGCGTTCACGGCGACCGTGGTCGAGTCCACCAGCTGGGTGAAGCGGCGGGCGGCCGCCTGCGAGGTGGTCACGATCGCCTCGGTGTGGCCGGAGGACCAGAGGCGGATGTGGGCCACCGCCGCGTCCAGGGAGTCCACGACCGCGGCGGCGATGTCGTACGACAGGTACTCGGTCTCCCAGTCCTCCGTCGTCGCCGCGACCACGGTGGCCTTGGTGGACTCGGCGTGGGCGAGGACCTGCTCGTCGCCGTGCACGGTCACCCCGGCCTCGGCCAGCGCGTCCAGGGCGAGCGGCAGGAAGGCGTCGGCGACGTCCTTGTGGACGAGCAGGGTCTCGGCGGCGTTGCAGACGCTGGGGCGCTGGGCCTTGGAGTTGATCAGGATGTCGACGGCCATGGACAGGTCCGTCTGCGCGTCGACGTACACATGGCAGTTGCCGGTGCCGGTCTCGATGACCGGGACCGTGGACTCCTCGACGACCGTGCGGATCAGGGAGGCCCCGCCGCGCGGGATGAGGACGTCGACCAGGCCGCGGGCCCGCATCAGCTCCCGTACGGAGTCACGGCTCTCGCCCGGGACGAGCTGCACCGCGTCGGCGGGGAGGCCCGAGCCGCCGACCGCGTCGCGCAGGACCCGGACCAGGGCGGTGTTGGAGGCGTAGGCTGAGGAGGAGCCGCGCAGCAGGACCGCGTTGCCGGACTTCAGGCAGAGGGCGGCGGCGTCCACGGTGACGTTGGGGCGGGCCTCGTAGATGATGCCGACCACGCCGAGGGGGACGCGGACCTGGCGCAGGTCGATGCCGTTGGGCAGCGTGGAGCCGCGCACCACCTCGCCGACCGGGTCGGGCAGGGCGGCCACGTCCCGTACGTCGGCGGCGATGGCGCGGATGCGCTCCGGGGTGAGGGTGAGGCGGTCGATGATGCCCTCGCTCGTGCCGGCCTCGCGGGCTCGCTCGACGTCCTGCGCGTTGGCCTCGACGATCTCGGCGGTCCGCACTTCGAGGGCGTCCGCGATGGCCAGCAGCGCGTCGTCCTTGGCGGCGCGGGGAAGTGGCGCGAGGTCTGCGGCGGCGGCACGGGCCCGGTAGGCGGTCTGCGTGACCGGGGACATGTTGTCGTAGGGCGAGAGCGTGGTCATGCCCGCAGGGTAATGCGCGCTCCGCGGGCCCACGGCACGTATCCCGTGATGCGAGACGGCCGACCCGAGGGGCGGACGCCCCCTGGATCGGCCGTGGAACAGCCCTGGCCCCGACGTCAGTAGGGGTGCACACCGACGGGGGCGGCGGGCGGCGGCCCGTAGCCCTCGGCGATGCGCTGGTGGTACGTCTCGCGGTCGATGACCTCGAGGCCGACGATCTTCCACGGCGGCAGCTGGGCGCTGGAGCGGTGCTCGCCCCACAGCCGCAGCGCGACCGCGGCCGCGTCGTGCAGGTCGCGGGCCTCTTCCCAGTAGCGGATCTCCGCGTGGTCGTCGGCGTAGCGGCTGGTCAGCAGGAAGGGATGGTCGTGGGCGAGCTGTTCCAGGCCGCGTCTGACCTCCTCCAGCGGGGTCTCGGTCCCCGAGACGCTGAGGGTGATGTGCCAGAGCTTCGACTGCGGGTGGTCCTCCCGCCGCTCCGTCACCGGCTCCTGGTCGGCGGCGCCTCCCTGTGGCGGGTTCCGGTCGAAATCAGCCCCCGCTCCGACACTCGTCAGGGCGCGGCTGCCCGTGCCTCGGGGCGACGCCCCCGGGCGCGCTCGTCTCACCGGCGGCCTCCTGTGATGTGTTGCTGTGCGAACCCCTGATTCCCCGCTACAAAGTGGACCAGCCCACGGCCTGGTGTGGGGCGGTTTTGGTAAAGGTCCCTGCCCGATGGCCGGACTTTCCGCCGTTTCAGGGGGTGAGACGGGGCGCGAGAATGACCAGATCGTCCCTGTGTACGACCTCGCGCTCGTACGCGGGGCCCAGTTCACGGGCGAGATCGCGGGTGGACCGGCCGAGCAACTGGGGGATCTCCTTCGCGTCGAAGTTGACCAGTCCACGGGCGACCGGGGTGCCGCGCAGGTCGCGCAGCTCGACCGGGTCGCCGGCGCTGAACTCGCCCTCGACGGCGGAGATCCCGGCGGGCAGCAGCGAGGTGCGGCGCTCCACCACGGCCCGTACGGCGCCGTCGTCCAGGGTGAGCGCGCCCCGCGGGGTGGAGGCGTGGGCGAGCCACAGGAGCCGGTCGGCGGAGCGGCGGCCGGTGCGGTGGAAGTACGTACCGGTGTCGCGGCCGGCCAGGGCGTCGGCGGCCCGGCTGGCGGAGGTGAGGACGACGGGGACGCCGGCGGCGGTGGCGATGCGGGCGGCCTCGACCTTGGTGACCATGCCGCCGGTGCCCACGCCCGCCTTCCCGGCGCTGCCGATGGTGACGCCCGCCAGGTCGCCCTCGCCGGTGACCTCGGCGATCCGCACGGCGCCGGGGGTGCCGGGCGGGCCGTCGTAGAGGCCGTCCACGTCGGAGAGGAGGACCAGCAGGTCGGCGTGGACGAGGTGGGCGACCAGGGCGGCGAGCCGGTCGTTGTCGCCGAAGCGGATCTCGTCGGTGGCGACGGTGTCGTTCTCGTTGACGACGGGGACGGCGCCCATCTCCAGGAGCTGGTCCAGGGTGCTGTAGGCGTTGCGGTAGTGGGCGCGGCGGCTGGTGTCGTCGGCGGTGAGGAGCACCTGGCCGACGCGGACGCCGTAGCGGGCGAACGAGGCGGTGTAGCGGGCCACCAGGAGGCCCTGGCCGACGCTGGCGGCGGCCTGCTGGCGGGCGAGGTCCTTGGGCCTGCGGACCAGGCCGAGCGGGGCGAGCCCGGCGGCGATGGCACCGCTGGAGACGAGGACGACCTCGCGGTGGCCGCCGTCCCTGACCTTGGCCAGGACGTCGACGAGGGCGTCGACCCGGTCGGCGTCGAGGCCTCCGGAAGCCGTGGTGAGCGAGGAGGAGCCGACCTTGACGACGATCCTGCGGGCGTCGGTCACGTCCGGCCTCCGCCCGGCGCCACCCTCGTCAACAGGTGTGCGGCGTACGCCTTCGAATTCGTTTGCCCCTGACACGTACGCCGTCCCCATCATGTCGTCCTCATCGGCGCCCACAATGTACGCGAGGTGGCCCGATCGGCTCCTCCGAGGACCGAGGAACGGACTGTTGACGCAATCTTCGCCAGGCGTTCACCAGGCTACGCTTTACGCGTGACTGACGCATTGGCCAGGAAAAGGCGCATTCTTCTCCGATCGGGCAAAAGTCCTTTCGATGCGGACTCCCTCGAACGGTCGCTCCACAGAGACGTCTTCGCGACGAACGCGGGAAACCTGATCTTCAGCGACGCCGCGCACAAGATCCTGACGACCCCGCAGACGGAAGTGGTCTCCAACGGGATCCGGGCGGTCGCGTCCGAGGCGGAGCGCATCAACGAGGAGTACGACGTCTTCGTCGTGCCCCTGGCCAACGCCTTCCGCCCGACGTTCGAGCGGGCGTTGACGCGGATGACGCAGCTGATCAAGAGGTTACGGATCCCCGTGGTCGTCCTGGGCGTCGGGGCCCAGGCCGATCTCAGGTACGACGCGACGCGGCTGAAGCCGATGGAGCCGACGGTCAGGCAGTTCGTCACGGCGGTCCTCGACCGCAGCGTATCCATCGGTGTGCGGGGCGAGTTCACGGAGCAGTACCTCAAGGACATGGGGTTCCGGGACGTCGAGGTCATCGGCTGCCCCTCCATGTTCATGAACGGCGAGACGTTCACCCTCGACAAGCGGGTGGAGTCGCTCACCCCCGACTCCCGCGTCTCGGTGAACGGCTCGCACAGCGCCGTCCGCGCGCACGGGCTCGACGCCGTCATCCGCCGGGCCCACCGGCGCTATCCGCACCTCAGGTTCGTCGGACAGAACCTCCTCGAGGCCGAGCTGCTGCACTGGCGCGAGACCGCGCACCCCACGGGCGCCCAGACCTCGATGCCGACGCACCCGTCGCACCCGATGTACCGCGAGGACAAGGTCCGGCTCTATGTCGACCCGGCCACCTGGATCGGCGAGCTGCGGGAGTTCGACTTCTCCTTCGGCTCCCGCATCCACGGCAACATCGCGGCGCTGCTGGCCGGTGTCCCGAGCACCGTCCTGTGCAGCGACTCCCGGACCCTGGAGCTGTGCCGGTACTTCGGCATCCCGCACCGCAAGATCTCCGAGGTCCCCAGGACCGTCGACCCCGCCGAGCTGTACGAGGCGGCCGACTTCGGGGAGCTCGTCAACGGGCACAAGGAACGCTTCCTGCGCTTCACCGGGTTCATGGAGAAGAACGGCCTGGAGAACACGTTCACGCACGGCGACGGGGGTGCCGCGTTCGACGCGCGGCTGGCCGGCCTCACGCTCCCGCCCGCCGTGCGCCCGTGGATCGACAGCGACCCCGAGACCCTGAGCGGCCGCTTCAACTGGCTGCGAGGCCGTATGGAGGAGCTGTCCTCGGAGAACGACCAGCTGCGCGGGCAGCTCGCCAGGAAGACGCCCCCGGTCAGCATCAAGGTGCAGACGAGCCGGCGAGGAGCGACCTTGCCGTCGGCCTACCGGCGGGCCCGCCGCGTGGTGGCGCGCCCGGTCAGGAAACTGCTGCGCCCCGAGGAGTGAGACCCCGGGGGGTGACCAGGGGCCGAGGGCCCCGCCGGACACCCTCTAGGCCCGCCGTGGGACATGCAGGGCTTGCAGGGTGGACCGCGCCGTCCTGCGCGCCTTGTGCACCAGGCGTCGTACGAAGACCGCGGCGGTCTGGCGCTCCGGCACCGCGGTCCTCCCGCCGCCGATCCGTTCGGTCACGGTCAGCTCGTACACCGGGTCCGGCAGCCCCGCCCGGTCGCCGAGGTGCGGGTAGGCGAGGTGGAGCCGGCCCCTCAGCCCCTTGCGGACCACCTTGGGTCTCTTCCCGTCCTCCATGAACTCCAGGACGCTCAGGAGGATGTCGATCCGGCCCTGGGCCACGCAGGTCAGCCGGAGCCTCTCCTGGACCTTGAGGCGGCGGGCCAGCCCCGGCGTCCAGTGGGCCCGCATCAGCGGGGCCGCCAGTTCCATCTTCTTCTTCCGCACGGCCTCGCTCTGCCGCAGCAGGGAGGGGCCGAACTGCGGCAGCAGGGTGATGACGAAGGGCCGGACCATCAGGGCGTCGCGCCGCTCCCCCGGCGGGACGTGGGCGGCGATGAGCTCCATGAGCGCCCTGGCCGAGTCGAAGCGCGGCACGTAACCGCCGCTCTTGGTGACGTGTTTGCCGTCCTCCCGGCCCACCAGGTAGTAGCAGATGTGGTCGGCGACGACGGAGACGCCGTTGCCGCGCAGATACGCCTCCATCGTGAACAGGGCGTCCTCGCCCGTCCTCAGCTTCTCGTCGAAGCGCATGCCGAGCCGTACGAGGAGGTCGCGCCGGAACAGTTTCTGCGCGCTCAGCGTGAATTTGATGTTGGAGTCGTAGAGGTCGGCGCGCTCGACGGTCTCCTTCCACATCGACTTGGCGGCGGCGCGATCGACGCCGACGATCTTTCCGAGCACCACGTCCGTGCCCGCCCGGTCCCCCATGGCGACCATGCGCTCCAGAGCTTCCTCACCGAAATAGTCGTCGGCGTCGAGAAAGAAGACGTACCGGCCGCGGGCGAGTCCCAGGCCCACATTCCGCGGACCGCTGGGGCCGCCGGAATTGGCCTGCCGGAGCACACGCATGGGGATCGCCGTCCGGGCGGCGAATTCCTCCAGGTATTCGCCCGTGCCGTCGGTGGAACCGTCGTCGACCGCGACGATCTCCAGGCGTTCGGCGCCGATCGTCTGCGCGTCGACGGACTCCAGGCACCGGATCAGGTAGGGCATCGCTTCATACGCCCCGATGATCACACTGACGTCGGGCTCGTGGTTCGTCCTGGGCATGTCGGCCATGTGCACCTGTCGATTTGATCACGAAAGAAGATGAATTGCCCGACTCTGCACATTTTTGCATCGACATGCCGAACGACCCGTACATTTCCTTCCCCGGTGGGGAGATGTACGGGTCGCTGTGGGGGTTGCGTCTTTTTCGGACAGTCCGATCAGCGGTGCGCCTCAGTGCGCCGTCGTGGTCCCTTCCGCGACCGCGCTCTCCACCGCTGCCGCCGCCTCGCCCTCCAGGGCGGCCACCGCGTCCGGGTCCGCCGTCGCACCGGCCTCGGCCAGCGCCTCCGCCTCGCCCGTACCGACGCCGCTGGTGCCCGCCTCGCGGTCCGGGACGGCCACCGCCTGGTCCCCGATCCGCTGGGCGACACCGGCGTTGCGGGCCTCGGCCTTGGCCGCGAGCGCCCGTACGGCGGCGTTGAACTGCTCCATCGAGGTCGGCTCGTCCGGGCCCAGGAGGTACGTCTTCAGCTCCCGGCGCGCCCCGGCCAGCGCGTCGGCCGCCGGGTCCGCGACGGCGGCCAGCAGCTCGTCGAGCTCCTCGGCGCTGTTGGACAGGATGACCGCGGCCCGTACGGCGGTGTTCTGCCGCTTGAACTCCTCGGCGCCGAGCGCGGCGGAGTCGGTGACCGCGTACGGCTTGCCGCTCGCGATGAAGTCGGAGACCACGCTGGAGATGTCCGAGACCATGGCGTCGGACTCGTTGAAGCAGTCGTACAGCTTGGGCTGCGTGCCCGTCACCGTACGGTGCTCCCACCAGCCGAAGGAGCGCCAGTAGGCGTCGTTCCACGCGGCCCTCAGCTGCTCCGCCTCCGCCTCGCGGGCGGGGTCGGCCAGCGAGACCCGCGACTCCTCCGCCTCGTCCCCGCCCGAGCGGCCCACGACCGCGAGCTCCGTGAGGCGGGCGTTGATCCGTACCACCTCGGCCTTGGCGGCGCTCCGGTCGGCGGCCGTCCGCTCGGCCTCCTCCACCCAGCGGGGCTCGGCCGCGCGCTCCGCGGCCGCCTTCCCCAGCATGGCCCGGATGCGGCCGTCGACGGCCTTGGCCCTGCCGCTGCGGATGCCGGTGAAGGGGTGCGGCTTGTAGATGATCCGGACGGGGTCGGCGGCGGCGAGCAGCCGGCGCACGATGTTCTCGCCCGCCAGGAGCAGGGACGTGTTGCCGGGGTTGTCGTCCCAGCCCTCCCAGGTGGGGGCGTACAGCACGGTCGGGATGGGGTTCCTGACCGAGCCCGTCCAGCTCTCGACGGGCTCCAGCTGCGGGCGGCCGACCTCGACGATGTCCTCGTCGCGGACGCCCACGTCGGCCAGCGCGTAACGGTCGCGGCCCGCCCGGCCGGCCGTCCAGACCTCGTCGTAGACCTTGGAGTACGGGTTGACGCTGGCGAGCTTGTCGCTGTCGCCGTGGCCGATGAAGACGTGCTTCATGGTCGGTACGCGCAGGATGTGGATGTTCTTGCCGACGTTGGCCGGATACAGGCAGACCCGGACGGTGGAGAGGTCCAGGTTCATCAGGTGTGTGCCCGCCGGGACGCAGAGCACCGGGACGGAGGTCTCGGCCAGCTGCGGGACCAGGCCGCGCTCCCGCATGATGATCAGTGGCCGGCCCTCGACGCGGGCCATCGTGTCCAGCCACATGTTGCCCTGGTAGGCGGACTCGTTGGAGCCGGAGAAGTAGAGCACCACGGTCGGCTGGTACTCGCGCAGCCAGGTGTCGACGGCCTTGAGCACGGCGGGGGCCGGGGGCACCAGACGGCCGGGGCGCACGTACGGGACGAGCGCCGCGAGGTAGGCCAGGGCGAGCAGCAGGGTGAGCGCGGCGCCGGCGTAGCCGATGCCGTCCTGACCGGTCCGGGCGGCGATGAGGAGGCCGGCCATCGCCGGGATGTCGCAGTGCAGCATCTTCTCGGCCGAGCGGTCCAGCAGCGCGTCCGGCGGGGCGTCGGGGATGCGTACGGCGTTCAGGTCGACGTTGCGGGTGACGACCGGCATGGTGCGGCGCAGCCGGATCAGGGTCGTCAGGGCGCCGTGCGGGGCCTGTAGGCCGTACAGGAGCAGGAAGCAGGCGACCGCCGTGTAGAACGGCGGCTCCTCGGCGAGGTTCATCCGGGCCAGCAGCAGGACGAGCATCAGCTGGCGCAGCAGGAAGCGGATGGACAGTCCGGCCCGCACCTTGCCCAGCCGGTTGATCAGATAGCTCCCCCGCTGGTGCAGATACCCGTCCGCGGCATACGTGACAGCCGCGGCCGCCGCGAAGAGCCAGACGTGCGGAAGGAGCGCGGCGAGCATGACGCAGGGATACCCCAGCACCATCAACAGCGCTGCCGCCAGTTCTGACCTGCTGCCCACACGGGCCAGTCGAATGGCTTTCGAGATCACGAGGAACCTGCTCCAGGGGGTGCCGGTTTGATTCACGTACTGAGAGAAGGAGGAAAACCCGGTTTCACGCACACGGGCCTCTGATATCGCGTCACGCGATAACCGCTAAGCGGTAACAGAGGCCCGTCCACACACAATTGGCGAGGATTATTACACATCTCCCTGGCGGTCCAGCACGGAGGCGAGCGCCTGTTCGAATCCGGAGGACGCGGAGGCTTCGGCCGTCGGGTCCTGCTGCCGTACGTCGATGACGTGACCGGTCAGAGCGGAGAGCAGCACGTCCAGCGAGGTGCTCGCCACGGCCTCCGAGGAGAGCAGCGAGCCCTCCGGCTCCTGGCCGAACGCCTTGGTGCGCATGGGCGTCGCGGTCCGCTCCGGGTTGACGCAGTTGACCCGGATCCCCTCGGGCGCCCACTCGTCGGCGAGCGCCTGGGTCAGGTTGACCATCGCGGCCTTGGTGGAGGAATAGAGGCTGTACTCCGCGCGGCCTCGCGTGTAGCTGCTGGAGGTGTAGAGCAGCAGTTGGCCCCTGGTCTCGGCAAGGTACTTGTAGGAGGCGCGTGCGATCTGGACGGGGGCCAGGTAGTTGACGTTCAGGGCTTCCTGGATCGTCGCGTTGTCCGTCTCGGCCAGCTTGCCGATACGCAGGACGCCCGCGGTGTTGATGACGTAGTCGACGCGCCCGGTCTCCGCGTACGCCTTGGAGAGCGCTTCGTCGACGTGGGCCGGGTTCTCCACGTGCGTACCGGTGGTGGAACGGCCCAGCGCGTAGACGCTCGCACCGTAGCTCCCGGCCAGCGCCGCGATGTCGGCGCCGATCCCGTACGAGCCGCCGAAGACGACGAGGGTCCTGCCGGAGAGCAGCTCGCGGTAGGCGGCCTCGTCGGCCTGGCGCGGGGCGGCGGTGGAGGCGAGCTGGAAGAGCTTGTCGGTGATGAAGACGTCGACCGGCTGGGTGACCTTCATGTTGTACTCGTCGCCCGCGACCACATAGATCGGCACGTCGGGGAGGTACTTGAGGACCACCGAACAGTCGTCGGTCGCCTGGAAGTTGGGGTCCGTCGCCGCGATCCGGTACGCCTTGCGGATCGTGGAGAGCTTGAACGCCTGCGGGGTCTGGCCGCGGCGCAGCCGGGAGCGGTCGGGGACCTCGGTGATGAACTCCCCGTCCCCGCCGTGGGTGCGGGTCACGATGATCGTGTCCGCGGAGGGGATCGCGACGTCGACGGCCTGGTAGCGGTCGAGGGCGTCGACACAGTCCTTGATCACTCGCTGTGACAACAGCGGGCGCACCGCGTCGTGGAAGAGGACGTTGAGATCCTCGCCCTCGGCCAGGCCCTCGCCGAGGGCCGCGATGGCACGCTCGGTGGTCTCGTTGCGGGTGGTGCCGCCCTCGATGATCCGGGTGACCTTGGCCAGCCGGGCCCTGGCGACGATCTTCTCGACGTCGGGCACGAAGCCGGGTGCCATCAGCACGATGACGTCGTCGATGTCCTCGGCGTTCTCGAAGATGGTCAGCGTGTGCTCGATGACCGCCTTGCCGGCGACCTTCAGCAGTTGCTTGGGGATCGAGAGCCCCACGCGCTGCCCGGTGCCACCGGCGAGCACGACGGCTGTGGTCCGGGGCTTGGCTTCGTGCGGCACAGACACAGACGACCTACCTTGCTATGGCGGGGGAACAGTGCGATGTTCGCACTCTCCGTGACCGTCTCGCAAGGTGGACGTCGTCCACCGCTCGCCCTGCGGAAACGCGCGATTCACCCTTCGGCCGGGGCGGCCGGAGGGCGCGGGCCGGTGCGTGGGGTGGTGCGCGGGGCGAGCCCATCCGCGGAGGTGTTGCGTCATTCCGCGCCTTTGCGCCCCGGGCGCCGTGGGGCCGCCGGAACTGCCGGACGGCCCGGTTCCGCCCCCCGGGACCGCCGGACGACCCCGGCTCCGCCCCCGAGACCACCGGATGGCCCGGCTCCGCCCTCCGAGGCCGCCGGACGGCCCGGCCCCATCCGGAGCCGAGCCGTCCGGTCCCGTGACCGGTCCTGGTTCCGTAACCGGTCCTTGTTCCGTAACCGTCCTGGTCCGGATGTTCACCCGAAGGAGTCGCAACGCGCACCGCGGACCCGGTCAGGACCCGCCGGACACGCCTAGAACGGGTCGAACTCGTCGTACTCCTTCTCCGCGTCGTCACGCTCGGCGTCGCGGTCCCGGCGGCGCTGCGCAGCCGGGCGCGGCTCCTCCAGGCGGTGGTCCTCGCCACGGCGGCCCAGCATCTCGGCGCCGGCCGTCACGGTCGGCTCCCAGTCGAAGACGACCGCGTTCTCCTCGGGTCCGATCGCCACGCCGTCGCCGGCCCGTGCGCCCGCCTTCATCAGGGCGTCCTCGACGCCGAGGCGGTTGAGCCGGTCCGCGAGGTAGCCGACGGCCTCGTCGTTGTTGAAGTCGGTCTGGCGCACCCAGCGCTCGGGCTTCTCGCCGCGCACCCGGTAGATGCCCTCGTCGTCCAGGGTAACGGTGAAGCCCGCGTCGTCGACGGCCTTGGGGCGGATGACGATGCGGGTCGCCTCCTCCTTCGGCTTGGCGGCACGTGCCTCCGCGATGATCCCGCCGAGCGCGTAACTCAGCTCGTTGAGGCCCTTGTGCGCGATCGCGGAGACCTCGAAGACGCGGTAGCCGCGGGCCTCCAGGTCGGGGCGGATCATGTCGGCGAGGTCCTGGCCGTCGGGGATGTCGATCTTGTTCAGGGCGACGATGCGCGGCCGGTCGTCCAGGCCGCCGTAGAGCCGCAGCTCCTCCTCGATCATGTCGAGGTCGGAGACGGGGTCGCGGTCGGACTCCAGCGTCGCGGTGTCCAGCACGTGCACGAGCACCGAGCAGCGCTCGACGTGGCGCAGAAACTCCAGGCCGAGGCCCTTGCCCTGGCTGGCGCCGGGGATGAGGCCCGGGACGTCGGCGACGGTGTAGACGGTCGAGCCGGCGGTGACGACGCCGAGGTTGGGGACGAGCGTGGTGAAGGGGTAGTCCGCGATCTTCGGCTTGGCCGCGGAGAGCACCGAGATCAGCGAGGACTTGCCCGCGCTCGGGTACCCCACGAGGGCCACGTCGGCGACGGTCTTGAGCTCCAGGACGATGTCCCGGCTCTCCCCCGGCTCGCCGAGCAGCGCGAAACCGGGCGCCTTGCGGCGGGCGGAGGCCAGCGCCGCGTTGCCGAGGCCGCCGCGGCCGCCCTGGCCGGCGACGAAGGTGGTGCCCTGGCCGACGAGGTCGGCGAGCACGTTCCCCGCCTTGTCCAGGACCACGGTGCCGTCGGGCACGGGCAGGACCATGTCCTGGCCGTCCTTGCCGGAGCGGTTGTCGCCGGCGCCGGGCTGACCGTTGGTGGCCTTGCGGTGGGGGCTGTGGTGGTAGTCCAGCAGCGTGGTCACGGACTGCTCGACGACGAGGATGACATCGCCGCCCCGTCCGCCGTTGCCCCCGTCGGGGCCTCCCAGCGGCTTGAACTTCTCACGGTGTACGGAGGCGCAGCCGTGGCCTCCGTTACCCGCGGCGGCATGCAGCTCGACGCGGTCCACGAAGGTGGTCATGGTTGGTGCCTCCAGGTACTGCGGTCAATGCGGAATTGTCTCTGTCGTAACACGCCGAGGGCGGACCCGCTTCCCCGGTTGCCGGGAAAGCTGAGATCCGCCCTCGGAAGGTGCTGTGTGTCGTTCTGCGCGCGTCGAGGAGATCAGACGGCGAGCGGAACGATGTTCACGACCTTGCGGCCGCGGTGCGTGCCGAACTCCACCGCACCGGCGGTCAGCGCGAACAGCGTGTCGTCGCCGCCACGGCCGACGCCCGAGCCCGGGTGGAAGTGGGTGCCACGCTGGCGGACCAGGATCTCACCGGCGTTGACGGCCTGACCGCCGAAGCGCTTCACGCCGAGCCGCTGAGCATTGGAATCGCGCCCGTTCCGAGTGGACGATGCGCCCTTCTTGTGTGCCATGTGTTCTCAGTCCCTTACTTCGCAGCCGCGGGGATGCCGGTGACCTTGATCGCCGTGTACTGCTGGCGGTGACCCTGGCGACGGCGGTAGCCGGTCTTGTTCTTGTAGCGAAGGATGTCGATCTTCGCGCCCTTGTGGTGGTCCACGATCTCGGCCTGGACCTTGATCCCGGCCAGCACCCACGGGTCGCTGGTCACGGCGTCGCCGTCGACAACGAGCAGGGTCGAGAGCTCGACCGTGTCGCCAACCTTGGCAGTGGAAATCTTGTCAACCTCAACGATGTCGCCGACAGCTACCTTGTGCTGGCGACCACCGCTGCGCACGATGGCGTACACGCGGATCTCTCTCTCGCTCGGAACGGATCCCCTGATGCCAGCCGTTCGCACGGGCCGAGGCCCGCGCCGATCCGGAAGGATGAGCGGCCTCTCCTGGCGGACGGCGCGAACACCGACCGTTACCGGGAGGGATGTGCTCAGGGGTAGGTGTGTACGGAAAACACACCGAGGGTCAAGATTACGGGGCGGGGGTGTAGGGGTCAAACCGGGGTGGGCCCCTCCCGGCCGCGCCGGCTCCCCGGCTCCACCGCCCGTCCTATGCTTTCCTTCCGGGCCAGTCAAGCTCTCCGGAAGGCGCACGCCGTGAACCACAGGGTCCAGCCCACCGCGCAGGTCGACGAGAGCGCCGAGATCGGAGCGGGCTCCAGCGTCTGGGAGCTGGCGCAGATCCGTGAGGGCGCGAAGCTCGGCGAAGGCTGCGTCGTCGGCCGCGGCGCGTACGTCGGCGCCGGCGTACGCATCGGTGACAACGTCAAGATCCAGAACTACGCCCTCGTCTACGAGCCCGCCGAACTCGGCGACGGGGTCTTCGTCGGCCCGGCCGTGGTCCTCACCAACGACCGCAACCCGCGCTCGGTGGACCCCGACGGCAGGCAGAAGCGCGGCGGCGACTGGGAGGCCGTGGGCGTCCAGGTCGCCGAGGGCGCCTCGCTCGGTGCGCGGTCGGTCTGTGTCGCGCCGGTGCGGATCGGCCGGTGGGCCATGGTCGCGGCGGGTGCCGTGGTGACCGAGGACGTCCCGGACTTCGCCCTGGTCGTCGGCGTACCGGCCCGGCGGATCGGCTGGGTGGGCCACGGCGGCGTGCGCCTGGTGGCGCGCGAGGGCGAGCCGGGTGCGTGGGAGTGCCCGCGGAGCGGGACCGTGTACGAGGAGAAGGACGGGGCGCTCGGGGAGCGGGTCACGCCGACGCCCTGAAACCTCCGCGTACGGGACGGCCGCGGAGCGGGTCGCACCCACGTTCCGAGGGTTCCGCGTACGGGACGGCCGCGTCGGCCTCCGTCCCGTACGCCTTCCGTGGGCCTACAGGGTCAGTCCCCCAGCAGCAGCCGGTCGAACTCGGGGCTGATCACCGACCAGTCCCAGGTCGTCAGCGCGTGCTCCGCCGCGTCGGCCGTCGCCTCGCGCCACTTCTCCTCCGTCGCCGTCAGCGCGAGGACGCGGTCCGCGGCCTCCCTCGGGGAGCCGACCACCCAGTCGGCGGGGAAGAGCGTCCGGGCGCCGTGCTCCTTGCCCGCGAAGAACGGCCAGTCGCGGACCACCGGGAGAGCACCGCTGGCGGCGCCCTCGACCAGGCCGCAGTGGAAGCTCTCCCGCACCGAACTGCTGAGGATCACCCCGACCCCGGTGAGCGCGGCCGGTACGTCCTCCGTACGGCCCAGCAGCCGGACCGCCCCGGTGGGCTCCAGGCCGGCCAGGTCCCGCTGGAGCAGGTCGTCGTAGGCGCGGGCCGCCGCGCTCGCCTTGCGGTCCAGTCCGCCGCCGATCACGACCAGGCGGTAACGCTCGTCGTGCTCCCGCAGCAACCGCAGGACCTCAAGGGCCCAGCGCGGGTCCTTGGCCACGACGCCCGCCCCGATCAGCCCGAGGGTGAAGCGTGCGTCGCCGCCGCTCTTCTCCCGGCGGAACCGCCCCAGGTCCATGGCGTTGGCGATGACGTGCGGCGCCGGTGCGCCCGGCTCCCGCAGCCGCGGAAGGCAGTCGGCGACCAGATCGCGCAGGTGGTCCCCGACGAAGACCAGGTCGTCGACCCGGTCCAGGTCCACCAGGTGCGGCCAGAGCGTGAACGCCTCGTAGCTGTGCAGCCGTACGACGATCCGGGTGGTGCCCGGGTCCACCAGCGTGAACAGCGCGGCGGCGTTGGTGCACCAGTCGACGAAGACCGTGTCCGCCCAGTCCAGGTGCGGCCGGAGCACCTCCTCGGCCTGGTCGCCGAAGGCGGGCCGGCCGCCGAGCCTGTACTCCATCATCCGCTGGGCGCCCCGGGCCAGCGGTCGCAGCGTCTCGTCGTCCTTCATGTCCAGGAAGCGGATCTCGACGCCCGGGTGGTCGGCGTACCGCTCACGGATGGGGTGGAGGAAGTTGGTGTTGGAGTACGTCGTGACCAGCAGCCGCAACGGTCGTCCGGCCGGCACGGGTGCGGCGGGCGAGGTGCGGCCGCGCGGCGCGGTCATGGCCCGGAAGGCCGTGCTCGCGCGGAAGGGTGCCAGATAGCCCGCGGGGTCCGTGGCCAGCGGCGAGGTCAGCGCATCGAAGTGGACGGCCCGGGGGAAGGCGAGGGTGAGTGCCGAGGAGAGCGAGGCGGCCGCGCCCGTCGCGTCCCCCCGCGCATACCGGTGGTCGGCGACCGTGAGCGCCTCCTCGTACGCGGACCGGCGCAGCGCCGCGTCGTCGTGGCCGCGCGCCAGGTCCGCCCGAGCGGCCTCGGCGAGCAGCTCCGCGCGCAGCACCCGGCCGGCGGTGCGCCGGGCGGCGTCGTGCAGCACCATGGTGGCGCCCGCCCTGCGGCCCCCCTCGGCCATGCTCAGGCTGACGCGACGGGCCAGCTCGGCCCGCAAACGGTCCGGCACTCCGGGCGCGGCCACCACGCCGCGCCATGACCTGGCGCCGAGCGCGGTGCGCATGACGGCCGGGGAGGAGGCGCGGCGCAGCGCCCCGCCGGCCACGCGCCTGGCGGCCTGCCGGGTGGAACGGGCGGCGGCGACCGGGGACGGCACGGCCCGTGAGACGTCCCGCAGTGCGTGGCGCACCGGCCGCTCGCGGCGCTCCTCGACCGCCCTGAGCGCGGGCGCGACGCCGAAGACCGCGTGTGCCCTGCGGTTCCACCGGGCCAGCCGCCACACCGTGTAGACGGCTGTGGCGTCCAGCGCGACCAGGACGTGGGCCCGGCGCCCCCAGCCGCGCACCTGCCGGTCGCGTTCGGCCCAGGCCCAGGTCCGGCGCGGAGCGGAGAGCTGGGCCGCGCGCTTGACGAACGGCCGGCCGCGTTCGGCGGCCGCCTCCGTCAGGGAGCGCACTCCTGCCAGGCCGAGATCCGGGGCGATGTCGTCCGGGGCGAAGAGTCCCGCCAGTTCGACGGTGGCGCCCGCCGCCCGGAACTTCTCCAGCGACGCTTGGAGGACCGCGGGCTGCGGCGGTGTTCCGGCGATCAGAAGTACACGCGTCATACGGAGAGATCCTCCACCTCGTGGGTGCCCTGGGCCTTTGGTGTCGTCCCGGAGCCCTCATGTCCCTCAGGTGCCGGGGCGACCTGGTGGATGAGGCGGCGGACGGCGGGGCCCAGCTGGGCCGCTCGCGCGTATTGGGCCGCGTGGCGCCGGGCCGCCGCCCGGTCCTCCTCGCTCGCCTCGACGGCGAGCTTCGCGGCGGCGGAGCAGGCCGTGGCGAGCGCCTCCTCGTCGAAGCCGGGGGCTCCCGTCCACAGGGGGTGCCCGGTCATCACGGTGGTCGCGTCGTGTTCCACCGCGTGCGCGGACATGACCGGCAGGCCGGTCGCGGCGTATTCGTAGACCTTGCCGGACGTCATGTACTTCCCCCCCATGATCATGAGGAGCAGTACGTCCCAGCTCGCGAAGATCTCCGGCACCTCGGCCTTGGGTGCGGGCCCCCCGAAGCTCACCGCCTCACCGCGGGCCTGCGCCTGCCGGATCATCTCCATGTGGGCGTTGGCCTCGCGGACCGCTCCGGAGCCGATCTGGCCGCGGATCTCCAGCCGTGAGCGGGCGACGAGCGGGTCGCGCTCGCGGGCGATGCGCCAGCCGTCGAGGACGGACTTGAGGATGTGCGGCGGTGAGGTCACCACGCCGAGGTGGCCGAAGGTCAGGCCCGCGGCCGGGTCGGGGGTGCGCGTGCGGGCCGGCACGCTGTCCTCGTCGTAGCCGTTGCGCACGACGTGGACGCGGTCGGCCAGGTCGGGGTGGCGCTCCCGGTACCACTCGGCGATCGGGTCGTTCACCAGCCACAGGGACAGCGCCCGGCTGAGCGCCTTGCGCTCCCACCGGCCGGAGAGCGAGTCGGTGGTGAAGGCCTCGCCGCCGCCGATGACGTCGACGGACCAGCCGTCGCGGAAGTCGATCGCGTACGGGACCTCGTGCGTCTCCCACAGGTGCAGGGCCGCGGCCATGTTCACGTACGGCACGCAGGTCGCCAGGGTGAGGTCGGCGGGCCGCTGACGGTGGATGCGCTCGACGGCCTTCTCCAGAGCGGCCTTCCAGCCGCCGTAGATCGGCTCGGGGAATTCCTTCATCCCCTTCTCGCGGTACGCGGCCGCCCACCGCGTCGGCCGCAGTGCGCGCTCCTCGGAGAATTTCCGGATGTCGGTTTCCAGGTCCTCGCGCACCAGCGGGAGTTTCACGATGCGTACGCGCGGATCGACCCGCTCGGAGAGGGTGTGGTCGAGGCCGAAGTCCCGTTCCCAGGACTGGTCGGCAATCGTCACGACCGTGACGTCCCAGCCTTCCGAGACGAACTGGTTGGCGGTTTCACGCATCCGGTAGGCGCAGCTTTTCGCGGCGGGGGGAAATCCGATGGCCAGGTAGATCACGTGTTTTCTGGACACCTCAAAACGCTAGCATGGCGGCCCTCTCCACCGTCTCCGCCCTTTTCGCACGCGAGTTCGCCTGTGAGTTCATCTGCGAGTCCATCTGCAAATGCGTCTGTGGGTTCGTCTGTGGGTTCGTCTGTGGGTTCGTCTGTGGGTTCGTCTGTGGGTTCGTCTGTGGGTTCGTCTGCGGGGGCGGTGATCCCGGTGGACCACCGCCCCCCTCCCCCGTACCGAGGTCAGCCGCCGATGACGACGCGCCGCACGCCGGCCCACTTCGCCGGGTCCGTCGTGCGGCGGCCGTCGACCAGGACCCGGACGTCCGGCAGGTCGGCGGCGGAGAGTTCGCGGTACTCGGCGTGGTCGGCCTGGAGGATCGCCGCGGTGACGGCCTGGTTCTCGTGCGGGACCAGGCCGTGGGCTCTCAGCTCCTCGGGGGTGTACATCGGGTCCGAGACGAACGGCACAGCGCCGCGTGCCCTGAGCGCCTCGACGACGCCGAACACCCCGGAGAACGCGGTCTCCTTGACGGCCCCGCGGTAGGCGGCGCCCAGCACCAGGACCCCGACGCCGTCCAGGTCGCCGTAGGCGGCGGCCAGCAGGTCGACGGCGTACGCGGGCATCGCGGCGTTCGCCTCGCGGGCCGCGCGTACGACGGTCGCCTCGGGGTCGTTCCACAGGTACATCCGCGGGTAGATTGGGATGCAGTGGCCGCCGACGGCGATGCCGGGCTGGTGGATGTGGCTGTAGGGCTGGCTGTTGCAGGCGTCGATGACCTTCTTGACGTCGATGCCGTGTCGGTCGGCGAACCGGGCGAACTGGTTGGCCAGGCCGATGTTGACGTCCCGGTAGGTGGTCTCGGCGAGCTTCGCCAGCTCGGAGGCCTCCGCCGTGCCGAGGTCCCAGACGCCGTTGGGGCGGGGCAGGTCCTCGCGCTCGTCGAAGTCGAGCACGGCCTCGTAGAACGCGACGCCGGCCGCGCAGGACGCCTCGTCGATGCCGCCGACGAGCTTGGGATAGCGGCGCAGGTCGGCGAAGACCCGGCCGGTCAGCACCCGCTCCGGGGAGAAGACCAGGGGGAAGTCCTCGCCCGGGGTGAGGCCGGAGCCCTCGGCCAGCATCGGTGCCCAGCGGGTACGGGTGGTGCCGACGGGCAGGGTGGTCTCGTAGCTGACCAGGGTGCCGGGCCCGAGGCCCGCCGCGACGGCCTTGGTGGCGGCGTCCATCCAGCCGAAGTCGGGGGTGCCCTCGGCGTCCACGAAGAGCGGGACGACGACCACGACGGCGTCGGACGCGGCGACCGCGGCGGTGGTGTCCGTCGTCGCGGAGAGCAGACCGGCGCCTACCGTCTCCTTGAGCTTGACGTCCAGGTCGTGCTCGCCGGGGAACGGCTCGGTGGCCGCGTTGACCAGCTCGACGACCTTCTCGTCGACGTCCGCTCCGATGACCGTGTGGCCCTTGGCGGCGAACTGCACGGCGAGCGGGAGCCCGATCTTGCCGAGCGCGACTACACAGATGTTCATCGGGACACTTTCCTCTTCAGCCTGGACAGCGTTCGGCGCAGCCGGGTGCCCACGCCGGGCTTCGGTTCCCACAGCGGGGCCGTCGTGACGACGAGCCGCCCCTTCGGGTTGGAGTTCGCCGCGACGCGGTGGGGCGTGGCCCTCCCCCACCGGCGGGCCAGCGGTATCGGCAGGCCGTCGGTGCGGACCGGGATCTCGTACGTGGTGCCCGCGACGTCGACGTAGAGGCGCACCCCGCGCTTGGCCCGGCCGGGCTCGACCGGGATGCGGGCGCCCAGCAGGGTGCCGGTGGAGTCCTCGGCGGGCTCCCTGGTGAACGCGCCGGCCACCTTCGGGCGCGGGGCGTGCTCGGGCAGCTTGCGGCCTGCGGCCTTGTCGGCGCTCTTGGGCAGGGCGCCCTGGGCGAGGGCGACGACGGCCGAGGACGTGTCGCCGGTGATGCCGACGCGCAGCCTCAGGGCGAGGGCGACCTCGTCCCCCTCCTGCTCCCAGCCGACCGACTCCAGCTTCGTACCGGCCGCGAGCCTGCCCGTGACCGACTCGCGTGCCTCGTACCACCGGTCGTCGAGGCCGATACCGGCGTCCCGGAACCCCGGGTAGGGGGCGAAGGCGCGGTCCCCCTCCAGCAGGAAGGGCGGCGCCCCGTGCTCCGCCTCGTCCGCGATGGCGCGGGTCAGCTCCTCGACGGCGCCCTGCCGCGCGAGGCCGAAGCGGACGCGTCTCTTCACGCCGGTCGCGTCGCGCAGGCCGTCGGTGAAGTAGGTGTCCAGCAGCGCGGCCAGCCCCTCGCAGATCTCCCGCCGGGTTGCGAGAGGGAGCGCGGGGAAGTCGTCGAGCAGGAGCTTGGACAGCTCCCACTGGAAGTGCCGCTTGAGAACGGCGTCGCGCCGGGGCCCGGCCGGGATGAGTCCGGCGGTGTGCTCCATGATGCGCGCCGTGCACCGGAGCCGGGAGAGGTGGTCCGCCCGGTAGGTGATGTTGCTCGCGTCACCGCGCTTGACGGCGTAGTAGTACGTGTAGTCCGAGAGCACGGAGATCCTGCGGGCCCGGACGCACGCCTCGATGGTGAACGGCTGGTCGCTGCCGACGGGCAGGTCCTCGGGGAACCGCAGCCCGTACTTCTCCACCAGTTCGCGGCGGAAGAGCTTGGTGTTGGCGAGCGTGAAGGGCAGCGCCGAGTCGTAGAGGCTGATGTCGGGCCGGTTGCCCGAGTACAGCTTCTGGTGGACGTAGCGCCCGTTGGTGCCGACCATCTTGCCGATCACCACGTCGGACTCGTGGGCGTCGGCGCAGGCGACCATGCGCTCCAGCGCCTCCTCACCGAGGTGGTCGTCCGCACCGACGAAGTAGACGAACCGGCCGGTGGCCAGCTCCAGGGCGCGGTTGCTCGGAGCCGCGGGCCCGCCCGCGTTGGGCTGGTGGACCACGGTGAGGACGTCCGGGTACCGCTCCGCGAAACGGTCGAGTTCGTCGCCGCTGTCGTCGGTCGATCCGTCGTCCACCGCGATGACCTCCAGCCGTTGCGGGCCGATGCTCTGCCCCACGAGGGAGTTCAGGCACGCGGTGAGGTACGGCATGGTGTTGTGGACGGCGACGACGACCGTGACGTCAGGGGTTCTGGCCATCCCCGGCTCCTTGCGTCAGTCGGGTGTAGACCCCGTCGAGAACCTCGGCCTGGGCCTCCCAGACCCACTCGTCCAGTCGTCCCTCCACCTCGTAGGCGGCCGTGTAGCGCTTGGGCCGGTCGAGCACGGCCCGGACGGCTCGTACGTAGTCGGTGACGTTCTCCGCCTCGAAGACCTCGCCCTGACCGGTCCGCCGGGTCATCTCCGCCATCGTCCTCACATCGCTGACCACCAGCGGTAGCCGGGCATGCGCGTACTCGAAGAACTTGGTGATCAGGGCGATCTCGTGGTTCGGCCAGTGGTGGATCGGGATGACGCCGACATCGGCGGTGGACAGGAACGAGACGACCTGCCAGTGCGGCACGTACGGCACGGCGTGCACCCGGTCCTGGACACCGAGCTTCTCGGCCCGGTCCATCAGCTCCCGGATGTACGGGAGTTCGGGGTGGCTCGCCACGAACGCGACATGCGCCTCCGGCAGCTCGACAAGCCCCTCCACCATGATGTCCAGGCCGCGCTGGCGCGCGGCGAGACCGCTGTAGACGAGCAGGGGGACATCCGGGCCGATGCCGCACAGCGCGCGCAGGTCCGGCACCGGCAGGCCGGTGAAGCGTGAGGCCTCGGCCGCCTCCGGCGCGTTGAGCACCACCGCCGGGCGCTCGGGCAGCCGGTGGGTCTCCTGGAGGAGGTCGGCCAGGCCACCGGAGACGGTCACCACCGCGTCGGCGTACCTGGCGTGTTCCCGCTCGTACGCCACCATCGCCGGCAGCTTCCGCTGGTTGGCCCAGGAGCGCACGCCGGGCAGGTACTCGTGGGCGTCCCAGACCAGGGAGACCTTCCGGCCGGCCGCGCGGGCGCGGAGCTTGGCGCGGGAGCCGACGCCCAGCATCCGGAAGTCGTTGGCGTGGATGATGTCCGGCCGCAGCTCGTCGATGACGGGCCCGTAGGCCAGTTCGAAGTCCCAGACGCTGGGGTCGAGCCGCCGCCACGCGCGCTCCCCCATGGTCGTGAGCCAGAAGGCCGTGGTCGCCCTGTCGAGGGCGGTGGCGCGGCTCTTGCGGATGTTGCTCAGCTTCCTGGTGTGCCGCATGCGGATCTTCACCCAGCGGCCGGTGGCCCTGGCCGCCCCCCTGCGTGCCGCGAGCCACGCCCGGCCGCCCGCGGAGCCGAGCGCCGAGCGGTCGTCGCCCGTCTTCAGCGCGGCACCGCGTACCCGGAGGTCGGCGCGCCACGCCTTGACCTGCTGCATACGGAACTCGGCCACCCGTTCGGACGGATAGGCCAGGGGGCGGCGCATCGGAGCACCGCGCAGGTCCTTGGGGCGGGTCGCCATCTTGGCCTTGACCCCCAGGAGGCGGACCTCGGCGTCGCCGAGCCGCCAGGTCGTCTCCTCCTCCTTGCCGGAGAACTTGCCCAGCAGGATGACGTCCCAGCCGGCCGCGGCCGCCGAGCTCGCCTGCTTCTGCACGCGGGAGTCGCCGTGCACGCTGTTGTCGACGAGCATGACGATACGGCCGCGCGCACCCTTGCCGGTCGGCGCGGTGGTGTCCGTGGGATCAGCGGTGGTGTCCGTGGGATCAGGGATGTCAGGTGCCATGTTCCGTCCGGTCCGGAGCCGTGAGAGTGACAGTGGTGCGGCTGGAGGCGGACTCCAGCACCGCTTCGGCCACCTCGACGGTGAGGAGCCCCTGCCGCAGGGTGCAGACATCGGCGGGCTTGCCCCGCACGGCGTCGCGGAAGAGCTCGTGCTCGACGAGCAGCGGCTCGCGCTTGGGGATGGCGTAGCGGATCATGTCGCCCTCGGCGACACCGCGGAAGGCGCGCAGCGCCTCCCATTCGGTGGCGACCGCGGCGTTGGAGTGGAAGGTCAGGTCGGCGGTGAGGGTGTCGGCGATGAAGCAGCCGCGCTCCCCGGTGGCCGAGGTGAACCGCTCCTTGAGCGGGCTCAGCCAGTTGACCAGGTGGTTGGCCATCGTGCCGTCGGAGAGCTGGCCCACGGCGGAGACCATGTCCTCGTGCGAGCGGCCCGACTTGGAGACGGTGTGGGCGGCGATCGACGTGTACGTCTGGCCGGTGACCCAGCCCGTGAGGTCGATGTCGTGCGTGGCGAGGTCCTTGACCACGCCGACGTCGGCGATCCGGTGCGGGAAGGGGCCCTGGCGGCGGGTGACGACCTGGTAGACGTCGCCCAGCTCGCCGGCCTCCAGGCGGCTGCGCAGGGAGAGCAGGGCCGAGTTGCAGCGCTCGATGTGGCCGACGCCCGCGACCAGGTCGCGGGACTCGAACGCCTCGACCAGGCGGCGGGCGCCCTCGACGGTGTCCGCGAGCGGCTTCTCGATCAGGGCGCAGACACCGGCCTCGGCGAGCTGGAGGCCGACCTCCTCGTGCAGGCCGGTGGGGCAGGCGATGACGGCGTAGTCGATGCCGAGGGCGATGAGCTCCTGGACGGTGGACAGGACGGGCGTGCCCTGCGCCCAGCCGTTCTTGTCGCCCATCGGGTCGACGGCGCCGACCAGCTCGACGCCTTCCAGGCCCGCGAGGATCCGGGCGTGGTGGCGGCCCATGGAGCCGAGGCCGATGAGCCCGGCCTTCAGTACGGCGCTCACAGGCTCTCTCCCAGGGAGTTCACAGCGGTCACGATGCGCTCCAGGTCGTTCCGGCTGAGCGAGGGGTGCACGGGCAGTGAGACGACCTCGGCGGCCGCCTTCTCGGTCTCGGGCAGCTCCCAGGTGCGGCCCGCCTTCCGGTCCGGCTCCCCGTAGGGCTTGAGGCGGTGGATGGGTGTCGGGTAGTAGACCGCATTGCCGACGCCCGCATCGGTAAACGTGGCCGTCGCGGCGTCCCGGTCACCCCGGATCCGCACGGTGTACTGGTGGTAGACGTGCCGGGCGCCCTCGGCGACCGGTGGCGTGATGACGCCCGGGGCGGTGATGTTCGCGTCGAGGTAGGCGGCGTTGGCGCGGCGCCGGTCGGTCCAGCCCTCGACCTTGGCGAGCTGGACCCGGCCGATGGCGGCGGAGACGTCGGTCATCCGCATGTTGGCGCCGACGATCTCGTTGGCGTACCGCTGCTCCATGCCCTGGTTGCGCAGCAGGCGCAGCGTACGGGCCAGTTCGGCGTCGCCCGTGGTGACCATGCCGCCCTCGAGGGAGTGCATGTTCTTGGTCGGGTAGAAGCTGAAGGTGCCGCCCGCGCCGAACGCGCCCACCGGGGTGCCGTTCAGCGCCGCCGCGTGGGCCTGGCAGGCGTCCTCGACCACGGCGATCCCGTGCTTCTCGGCGATCGGCACGAGCCTGTCCATCGCCGCCGGGTGGCCGTAGAGGTGGACCGGCATGACCGCGGCGGTGCGCGGGGTGACGGCGGCTTCGACGGCCGCCGGGTCGAGGCCGAAGCTGCCCGGCTCGATGTCGGCGAAGACCACGTCGGCGCCGGTCAGACGGACCGCGTTGGCGGAGGCGGCGAAGGAGAAGGAGGGGACGATCACCTCGTCGCCGGGGCCGATGCCCAGCGCGAGGAGCAGCAGCTGGAGGGCCGAGGTGCCCGAGTTGACGGCGATGCAGTGGCGCCCGTCGACCAGGCGGGAGAAGCCCTCCTCGAACGCCTCGACCTCGGGCCCCTGCACGACCCGGCCGCTGCGCAGTACGCGTACGGCGGCCTCGATCTCCTCTTCCCCGATGACCGGACGGGCAGCGGGAATGGGCTGCTCGTTGATGCTCGTCATGGCCGTTCCTCCTTGAACACCGCAAGAGCTCGTTACCGGGCAGAATTCTGAGGTGCGGGACGCCTTATGAGGCCGCGCGAAACCCCACCGGCGCGATGCCGACGCCCTGCCGGGGAATAGGGTCCGGCCTGTGATCCACCGGACCGTCACCAATTGTAGTTTCTCCGGAGGCCTTTGACAGACCAGCAGCCTTCATCACATTATCAGGAATTACTTAAACCATTTCGAACTGTTCATCAATTCGCGCATCAGTTCTGAAAAAGGCCCGTGGCCCGCCCCGAGAATATCGGGACGGGCCACGGGCGAGGAACAACCGATCGCGCCGGCGTCAGCCGGCTGACGCCTCACCGTCGGTGGACGCCGAAGCGGTCACGGAAGGCGACGACTGCTCGGCGGCGACGGTCTTCTTCGTCGCCTTCTTCGCGGCCGTCTTCGCCGTCGTCTTCTTCGCGGCGGTCTTCTTGGCGACGGTCTTCTTCGCGGCCGTCTTCTTGGCCACCGCCTTCTTCGCCGGTGCCTTCTTGGCGGCCGTCTTACGGGCCGTCTTCTTCGCCACGGGCGCCTCCTCCGGCTCACCGGACGCGGGGGCCTCGGCGGCCTCGGCTTCCGGGGCCTTCGGCTCGGGCGCCGACTCGACGACGACGACCGCGGCCTCCTGCGAGCCCGTGGGCGAACCCGCCGGAGCGGTGGCCTTACGGGTCGCCCGGCGGCGGGCCCGCGGCGGTGCGGCCTCCTGGGGGGCCTCGGCCTCGGGGGCCGGCTCCTGGGCCTGTGCGGGCGCCTCGACGACCGGGTCCTCCGCGGCGACCGGGTCCGTGGCGGGCTCGGCCGGCTGCACCGGCTCCGCCGCCTCGGCCGGCTTCGGCGCACCCGCCGGGGCGGACGCCTTACGGGTGGCACGACGGCGCGTACGGCCCTGGGGCGCGGCCTCGGCCACCTCGGCGGCCGGGGCTTCCGGCGCCTTGGGCTCGGGCGTGTCGGCGGTCGGCTCCGCGGCAGGCTCCGCCTCGGTGGCGGGAGCGGGCGCCTCGCTGACCGGAGCAGGGGCCTCCGTCGCGGGGGCAGGGGCCTCGGTGACGGGGGCGGGTGCCTCGGCCACCGGGGCGGGAGCCTCGGTCCTCGGGGCGCCGGCCGGGGCCGACACCTTGCGGGAGGCCCGGCGGCGGCCACGGCCGCGCGAGGCGGCGGCCTCGGCCTCGGCCGGGCTGCTGTAGAACTCCTCGTCGGCGGCCGGCTCCAGGTCCGCCAGGGAGACCGGAGCGGCGACCTCGGCGGCCAGCTCGGCCTCGGACTCGGTCTCCACGGGCTCGGCCGTGTGGTCGTCGTGGCCGTGGTCCTGCTCGTGACCGTGCTCGTGGTCCTGGCCCGCGCCGCCACGGCCGCGCTTCTTGGACTTCTTGGAACCGCCGCCGCCACCGACGGACGTCGGCTGCTCCATGTGGACGATCACACCGCGCCCGTTGCAGTGGACGCAGGTCTCGGAGAAGGACTCCAGCAGACCCTGGCCCACCCGCTTGCGGGTCATCTGGACCAGGCCGAGCGAGGTGACCTCGGCGACCTGGTGCTTGGTGCGGTCGCGGCCCAGGCACTCCAGCAGGCGCCGCAGGACGAGGTCCCGGTTGGACTCCAGCACCATGTCGATGAAGTCGACGACGACGATGCCGCCGAGGTCGCGCAGCCGCAGCTGGCGCACGATCTCCTCGGCCGCCTCCAGGTTGTTCCTGGTGACGGTCTCCTCCAGGTTGCCGCCCTGGCCGGTGAACTTGCCGGTGTTGACGTCGACGACGACCATCGCCTCGGTCTTGTCGATCACCAGCGAACCGCCGCTGGGCAGGTAGACCTTGCGGTCCAGCGCCTTCATCAGCTGCTCGTCGATGCGGTACGTCGCGAAGACGTCGACCTCGGAGGTCCAGCGCGAGAGCCGCTCGGTGAGGTCGGGCGCCACGTGCGAGACGTAGCCGTGGATGGTCTCCCAGGCGTCGTCACCGCTGACGATGACCTTGGAGAAGTCCTCGTTGAAGATGTCGCGGACGACCCGGACGGTCATGTCCGGCTCGCCGTAGAGCAGCGTCGGCGCGTTGGAGCCGCTGGTGCCCTTCGCCTTCTTCTGGATCTCCTCCCACTGCCCCTGGAGCCGCTCGACGTCACGGCGCAGCTCGTCCTCGCTGGCGCCCTCGGCGGCGGTGCGCACGATGACGCCCGCGTCCTCGGGGACGATCTTCTTGAGGATCGACTTGAGGCGGGAGCGCTCGGTGTCGGGCAGCTTGCGGCTGATCCCGGTCATCGAGCCCTCGGGCACGTAGACCAGGTAGCGGCCGGGCAGCGAGACCTGGCTGGTCAGGCGGGCGCCCTTGTGGCCGATCGGGTCCTTGGTCACCTGGACCAGGACCGACTGGCCGGACTTGAGCGCGGTCTCGATACGGCGCGGCCCGTGGGCCATGCCGAGCGCCTCGAAGTTGACCTCACCGGCGTACAGGACGGCGTTGCGGCCCTTGCCGATGTCGACGAACGCGGCCTCCATGGAGGGCAGGACGTTCTGCACCTTGCCCAGGTAGACGTTGCCGACGTAGCTGGTGGCCTGCTCCTTGTTGACGTAGTGCTCGACGAGCACGTTGTCCTCGAGGACGCCGATCTGGGTGCGCTCGCCGCTCTGGCGGACGACCATCACGCGCTCGACGGCCTCGCGGCGCGCCAGGAACTCCGCCTCGGTGATGATCGGGACGCGGCGGCGGCCCTGCTCGCGGCCCTCGCGGCGGCGCTGCTTCTTCGCCTCCATACGGGTCGAGCCCTTGATGGACTGGACCTCGTCGAAGCCGGTGCCCGGCTCGCGCTCCGCCTCCTTCTTGCGGGGCTCGCGGACCTTGACGACCGTACGCTCCGGGTCGTCCGTGCCGTTGTCGGCCTCGGCCCCGCCCTCACCGCTGCGGCGACGGCGACGGCGACGACGGCGGCTGCTGCTCGACCCGGAGGCCGAGGAGTCGTTGTCGGTGTCGTTGTCCTCGTCGGCCTCGTCGGTGTCCTGGCCCTCGGCCTGCTCGTCCTCGGCGCGGGTCTCCTCGGCGCGGGACGGTGCGGGCGCCTCGTCGGCGTGCTGCTGCTCGGCCTCGTCCGTGTCGTTGGCCTCGCCACGGCGGCGCCGGCGGCCACCGCGACGGCGGCGGCGCGAGGGGCGGTCGCCGTACTCGTCGGTGTCCTCGCCCTCGTGCTCGTCCGCCTCGGCCTCGGGGGCCTCCTCGACGGGCTGCTCGACGGGCGCCTCCACCGGGGCGGCGGGCGCTGCGGCCTGCTCGGCCTCGGCGGCCTCACCACGGCGGCGGCGACGGCGGCGCGAGCCGCTCTGCGGCGCGGCCTCGGCGGGGGCGGGGGCCTGCTCGACCTCGGCGGTCTGCTGCTCCTCGGCCTCGTCCACCTCGTCGTACGCGGAGGAGGAGCCGGCCGCGGCAGCGGCGGCGGCCGCCGTCTCGGGGGTCTGGAACATCGGCTCGGCGAAGACCGGGGCCTGGAACACGGCGACGGCGGGGCGCGTGGCGCGGCGGCCCTTGCGGGTCGGCTCCTCGGTCTTGGCGGTGAACTCGGGGCGGCCCGCGGCGGCGGTGGCCCGGCGGCGCTGGCGTCCGCGCGGGGCGGCCTCCTCGACCTCCTCCACCTCGGCGGCGAGCTCCTCGGCGACGGCGGCGGGCAGGCTCTCGCCGGCCTCGGCGCTCTCCACGGGCTCCTCGGCCACGGCGGCCGGCTCGGCCGCCTCGGTGACCTGCGGGGCTCCGGCGGGCGCGGTGGCCTTACGGGAGGCGCGGCGGCGGCTGCGCGGGGCCGGGGCCTCCTCGGCGGGGGCCGGGGCCTCCTCGGCGACCTCGGCGGCGGGCTCGTTCACCGCTTCCGGGGTGGCGGCCTGGGGGGTGCCGGCCGGGGCGGAGGCACGGCGGCGGGTGCGGCCACGCGGGGCCTCGGCGGCGGGCGCGGCGGCCTCGGCGGCCGGCGCGGCCACGGGCTCGGCGGGCGCGGCCGGCTCGACCACGACAGCGGCCTCTGCGGCCGGCGGGGCACCGGCGGGCGCGGTCGCCTTACGGGAGGCACGGCGGCGGCGCGGGGCCGGCGGCTCCGGGGCGGCCTCGGGCTCGACGGCCTCGGCTTCGGCCTCCTCGTCCACGAGAGGCTCCTCCGCGAGGCGCTCGACCGGCTCGGCCGGCGTCTCGACGACCTCCACGGCCTCGGCGGCCTGCGGGGCACCGGCCGGGGCGGTGGCCTTGCGGACGGCACGGCGGCGGGTGCGCGGGGCCGGGGCCTCCTCGGCGGCCGCCGGGGCGGCGGTCTCGGCGGCCTGGGTCTCGGCGGCGGCCGGGGCGGCGGTCCCGACGGCCTCGACGGCCACCTCGGCGGCCTGCGGGGCGCCCGCGGGAGCGGTCACCTTGCGCACGGCACGGCGGCGCGTACGGGCGGGCGGTGCGGTCTCGGGAGCGGTCCCGGGGGCCGTCTCCTCGGGCGCGCTGTCCGGGGCCGGCACGGCGGCGGCCTCGGCGGCCGGTGCGCTCTCCTCGGTGGCGGGCGTCACGGCCGCGCCGGGCGGGCCGGCCGGCCGGGAAGCGGCGCGGCGCCTGCGGCGCGGCGGCAGCTTGTCCCCGGGGGTGTTCTCTTCGTTGTTCCCGTTGGTGGCGGGTTCGTTCGGCTGAGGCATGCGGGCGGTTCTCCCGTCGCGCTCCCGGGCGCCGCGTCTGATTCCGGTCCGGCACGGTCCGCAGTGGTGCGGCAGGGCCGTCCGGGGCGCGGGCGCCGCACGGGAGCTGATGTCTGGCTCGCCGGTTCCGTTCGCGGTGTTGCGGACGGCCTGGCGAAAGTCTTATGGGTCAGTGCGCGGCCCGACCCAGGTGGCTCCCGAGTCGGAGGGCTGCGCTACAACGACCGCCTTACGCGGAACCTGCACCTTCCGGCGCCGTCGCGACGGCTGCTGCGACCGCGGAATGTGCGGTCGGGGCGGCCTCGCGGTCGGGCGCGAGCGGGTCGGTCACCGTGCCGGACTCCTCGTCGAAGAGCCCCTGCGCCAGCCGTGTCACCGCAGCGGGGACGGGCGGCGCCAGGTCGGCCACAGCGCGGAGACCGGACAGGACGTCGTCGGGTCGCACGGCAGGTGTCACGTGCCGAACAACCAGCCGCAGTATCGCACAGGGCTTGTCCCCGGGCCTATCAGCCGGTGGATCAAGAGCCTGTAGATCGGCGACGGCGGCGCGGGCGTCGAAGGTGCGGATGCCGTTCTTCGCCTTGCGCTGGACCTCGACGGCCTCGGCGGCGTTGAACGCGTCGACGGCCGCGCGGGCCTCGTCGGGATCGACGCCCTCCAGGCGCATCTCCCAGACGGAGGCGGTCAGCCGCTCGGCGAGGCCCGGGGTGCGGGCCTCCACCGCGTCGGTGATGTCGAGACCGTCCGGCAGCGAACCGTCGAGCAGCTCGCGCAGGAGGTCGGGGTCGCGCGCCTCGGTGAGGGCGATCTCCAGGAACTCGGCCTCGCTGCCCGTGCCGGTGGGTGCGGCATTGGCGTAGGAGACCTTGGGGTGCGGGGTGAATCCCGCCGAGTACGCCATCGGCACCTCCGAGCGGCGCAGTGCCCGCTCGAAGGCCCGCTGGAAGTCGCGGTGGCTGGTGAACCGGAGGCGGCCGCGCTTGGTGTAGCGCAAACGGATGCGCTGCACTGCCGGTGCGGGCGGCGGGCCTTCGGGCTGTCGCTTGCCCAGTGGTTCTTCTCCTCGGTGCGGGGCGGGCGCGGTGGAGCGCCGCCCACGAAGTACGGGGTGGTCCCCGGGGTGCCGCTCCGGCTCACCCCTGCTTGACGAGTTTCTCGCCCAGCAGGGAGGTCTCGGACGCCTGCGCCGCGCTGGGGACAGTCGTTGTACTACCCAGAGTACGCGCAGGCACCCCCAGCGGTTCCCGGGACCGCGCCCGTCCCGTCCCGCCGACCAGTGCGCGCCAGGCGTCGCGGCGGGCCTGCCGCACGGTCTCCCGGGCGGTGGCGAGGGCCGCGCGGGCCGCTCGGCCCGCCTCCACCGCGGCGTGCCGGGCCGGGGCCCACAGGCCGTCCCGTACGAAGTGGCCGACCGGGGTGCACACCGTGCGGTAGGCCCACGCCACCGGAACACCGATCAGGTGCCGGGCCAGCCAGGCGATCCCCCGGCCCACCGCGCGGGAGAGGTATCCGGCGATCCGCCAGGCGACCTCGGCGGCCTCCGCGATCTCCCGGCCGACCGGGGCGAGGACGCGGCGGTACAGCCAGGAGGCGGGGGCGACGAGCGACGTCATGACCAGCCAGGTGACCGCGGTCCCCAGCCCGCGCCCGAGGGCCGCGAGGCCCTGCCAGAGATGACCGGAGAGCCGGGCGAGCCCCCGCCAGGCCCCGCCCAGGACCCAGGCCGTGCCCTGCCACAGCAGCCCCAGAGCCCAGGCCGTGCCCTGCCACACCTTGTCCAGCAGCCAGGCGGTCCCCCGGCCGACGGGGGCGAGGACGGACCCGTACAGCCACATCAGCGGCACGGCCACCCCGTACCGCGCCGCCGGGACGAGCACGTACCGCCACAGGCCGGCCGCGGGCGCGACGACCAGCGTGGCGAACAGCCAGGCCAGCCCGGTCCCGAGGCCGCGGGCCGCCGGGGCCAGCACGGCGGTACCGATCCACCGCAGGCCGTGGCCGAGCGGGGTGAGAACCCGCTCGTACAGCCACACCGCCGGGAGCGCGATCCCGTACCTCGCCACCGGGACGGCCACGTACCGCCACAGGCCGATCCAGGGCCGGATGAGAAGGGCGGTGGCGAGCCAGGTGGCGGCCAGGGCCAGCGGGGTGAGGACGTGGGCGTACAGCCAGGCCGACGGGGTCAGTACGAGGGTGTCGACGAGCCAGGCCAGCCCCCGGCCCAGCGGGCGGAGCAGGGTCCGGTCGGCGGCGTGCCAGGCGGCGGCCAGGAGGTCCCAGACCATGCGGACGGGCAGGACGACGACCAGCACCACGAGGCGCACCGGAATCCTGATCAGCCGGATCAGGGCGGTGTCGGGCTCGTACCGGTCCAGCTCCTGGTGCCTGCTCTCGTCGTCCATGCCGGGAATGACGCGGAGGCCCGGTCCGGGGTTGCCGGGCCGGGCCTCGCGGTCACCGTGCTGTTACAGAGGGACGTGTGGGGAGCGACGGGCTACTTGTTGACCACGCTCAGCGGGAGCAGCTTCTTGCCGGTGGGGCCGATCTGGATGTCCAGGTCGAGCTGCGGGCAGACGCCGCAGTCGAAGCAGGGGGTCCAGCGGCAGTCCTCGACCTCGGTCTCGTCCAGCGCGTCCTGCCAGTCCTCCCAGAGCCAGTCCTTGTCCAGACCGGAGTCGAGGTGGTCCCAGGGCAGGACCTCCTCGTAGGTGCGCTCGCGGGTGGTGTACCAGTCGACGTCCACGCCGAACTCGGGCAGCGTCTTGTCGGCGCAGTTCATCCAGAGGTCGTAGCTGAAGTGCTCGCGCCAGCCGTCGAAGCGGCCGCCCGACTCGTAGACCGCGCGGATGACGGAGCCGACGCGCCGGTCGCCGCGCGAGAGCAGGCCCTCGACGATGCCGGGCTTGCCGTCGTGGTAGCGGAAGCCGATGGAGCGGCCGTACTTCTTGTCGCCGCGGATCTTGTCCCGGAGCTTCTTCAGCCGGGCGTCGGTGTCGGCGGCGCTCAGCTGCGGGGCCCACTGGAAGGGGGTGTGCGGCTTGGGCACGAAGCCGCCGATGGAGACCGTGCAGCGGATGTCGTTCTGGCCGGAGACCTCGCGGCCCTTGGCGATGACGTTGACCGCCATGTCGCCGATCTGGAGGACGTCCTCGTCGGTCTCGGTGGGCAGGCCGCACATGAAGTACAGCTTCACCTGGCGCCAGCCGTTGCCGTAGGCGGTGGCCACCGTCCGGATCAGGTCCTCCTCCGAGACCATCTTGTTGATGACCTTGCGCATCCGCTCGGAGCCGCCCTCGGGGGCGAAGGTGAGACCGGAGCGGCGGCCGTTGCGGGTCAGCTCGTTGGCCAGGTCCACGTTGAACGCGTCGACGCGGGTGGAGGGCAGCGAGAGGCCGACCTTGTCGTCGGTGTAGCGGTCGGCGAGCCCCTTGGCGATGTCACCGATCTCGCTGTGGTCCGCGGAGGAGAGGGAGAGCAGGCCGACCTCCTCGAAGCCGGTCGCCTTGAGCCCCTTGTCGACCATCTCGCCGATGCCGGTGATGCTTCGCTCCCGCACGGGGCGCGTGATCATGCCGGCCTGGCAGAAACGGCAGCCGCGGGTGCAGCCGCGGAAGATCTCCACGGACATCCGCTCGTGCACGGTCTCCGCGAGCGGGACCAGCGGCTGCTTGGGGTAGGGCCACTCGTCCAGGTCCATGACGGTGTGCTTGGAGACGCGCCACGGCACGCCGGACCGGTTGGGCACGACGCGGCCGATGCGGCCGTCGGGGAGGTACTCGACGTCGTAGAAGCGCGGGACGTAGACGCCGCCGGTCTTCGAGAGCCGGAAGAGGACCTCGTCGCGGCCGCCGGGGCGGCCCTCGGCCTTCCAGGCGCGGATGATCTCGGTGATCTCCAGGACGGCCTGTTCGCCGTCGCCGATGACCGCGCAGTCGATGAACTCCGCGATCGGCTCGGGGTTGAACGCGGCGTGGCCGCCCGCGAGGACGATCGGGTGGTCCACCGTGCGGTCCGCGGCCTCCAGCGGAATGCCCGCCAGGTCCAGGGCGGTGAGCATGTTGGTGTAGCCCAGCTCGGTGGAGAAGCTCAGCCCGAAGACGTCGAAGGCGCCGACGGGGCGGTGGCTGTCCACGGTGAACTGGGGCACGCCGTGCTCGCGCATCAGCTCCTCGAGGTCGGGCCAGACGCTGTACGTGCGCTCGGCGAGGACGCCCTCGCGCTCGTTCAGTACCTCGTAGAGGATCATGACGCCCTGGTTGGGCAGCCCGACCTCGTAGGCGTCGGGGTACATCAGGGTCCAGCGGACGTCGCAGCTGTCCCAGTCCTTGACGGTGGAGTTCAGCTCACCGCCGACGTACTGGATGGGCTTCTGCACATGCGGGAGCAGGGCTTCGAGCTGTGGGAAGACCGATGCGGCAGACATCTCGCGAACCTTCGTGAGCCGGCTGGGGTGACCATTCAGCGTACCGCGCGGCTCAGTGCTTCAGATCCGCCCGGAGTGCGGGACCGGAGGCCCGTTCCCACACCTCGGGCAGCTCGCGCTCCCGTGCCTCGGCGCTCGCCTCCTCCCGTCCGTACAGAAGTCCCCAGGTGAAGGCGGTCTCCCCGGCGGCGTGGGACTGGATCGCGAGGGTGCGCAGGGCGTCGCGGGCCACCACGCTGTCCTGGTGGTCGCCCAGGACGGATTGCACGGCCTTCATCCGCTTGGCGAACCGTTTGGCGGGCTTTCCGAGAGCGGGCCGGGCCGCGTCGCCCGCGTACCGGGCGCGTTTGGCGGCCTTGCGGGCCTCGTGCATCGCCGCGTCCCGCTCCGGGCCCGGCGGCTGCTCCAGGGCGCGGTCCATGCGGCGCGCGAGCTTCTTGTAGTCCTTGAGCACCGCGCGGGGCAGGGCCTCGGCGGGTGCGCGGGTGGCGGCGGGGCGCAGGGGCGGGTCGGCGCTGAGCGCGTCCAGGGTGTCCAGGAGGGCCAGATACCGGTCCCCGTCCAGTACGGCGACGACCTTGCGGCGCGATCCGGTGCGGCGGGCGGCCGACCAGATCTTCAGCCGGCCGCGGACCGGGCCGAGGACCAGGGTGCCGGGCAGCTCCTCGATCCGGGTGGTCAGCCGGTCGTCCAGGACCTCCTGGTCGCGGTCGACGCCCAGTTCGCCGGCGAGCCACTTGAGCTCGGCGCCGACGGGGTCGGTGACCTCGCGGTCCAGGATCGTGCGGTAGGTCTTGAAGGCGCTGCGCAGGCGCCGGGTCGCCACGCGCATCTTGTGCACGGAGTCGGGCAGGTCGCGGCGGACGGCGGGGTCCCGGTCGACGATCGCCTGGATCTGTTCGCGTACGTAGGCGAGGACGTGGTCGCCCGCGGTGTGCGGCGCGTCCTTCTTCCGGCCCTTCCCCTCACGTACGGGTGTCGTCTCCGCCAGCGCCCTGGCCAGCTTCGACGGGGAGTCCGAGGGGCGCACCCCGGCCTTGCGCAGCCGCTTCTCGACCGCGTCCAGGAAGGCGGGGTCGCCGTCGTCGGCCAGCTCGACCTCGATCTCGGTCCAGGTGGCGGTGGCGCCGGTCCCCTCCCCCGCGAGCCGTTCGGCGCACACCGTGTCGACGGCGACCTCGGCGAGGAGGGTGCCGTCGGCGGCCGTCAGGTGCCGGACGTCACGGGAGGTGAGCAGGCGGACGACGGGGGCCGGTTCGTCGTGGCGGAGGCGGGAGCGGAGCAGGGCGGCGAAGGAGCGCGGCAGGGTGTCGGCGAGCGGTTCGTGGAGCTCGTCGCGGATGCCGGTGGCGACGGGGAACTTGAGGTGCCAGCCCTCGTCGGCCCCGCCGGTCCTGCGGCGCAGGGTGAGGGAGCCGGCGGCGAGGCGGAGGTCGGCGGTGTCGTGGTAGACGGCGTCCAGCTCCGTCACGCCCCGCTGCACGACCCGGCCGACCCCGGCCACCCGGCTCAGGTCGGGCAGCCGGGTGGCGTCGGTGGCCTCGTACTTCCGCTCGATCTCGCGCTTGGTGTCCGCCATATACGGACACCTACCCCCGTGGGCCGGGTTCAGGCGGACATCGGCCGCTGCACCCTGATCGACTGAAGGAGCCCGATCGCGACCCAGACGGCGAACATCGAGGACCCTCCGTAGGAGACGAAGGGCAGCGGCAGACCGGCCACCGGCATGATGCCGAGCGTCATGCCGATGTTCTCGAAGGACTGGAAGGCGAACCAGGCGATGATGCCGGCGGCGACGATCGTGCCGTACAGCTCGGTCGTCTCGCGGGCGATCCGGCAGGCGCGCCACAGGACGACGCCGAGCAGGAGGATGATCAGCCCGGCGCCGAGGAAGCCCAGCTCCTCACCGGCGACGGTGAAGACGAAGTCGGTCTGCTGTTCGGGGACGAACTGGCCGGTGGTCTGGGTGCCCTGGAAGAGCCCGGTGCCGGTGAGCCCGCCGGAGCCGATCGCGATGCGGGCCTGGTTGGTGTTGTAGCCGACGCCGGCCGGGTCGAGCGCCGGGTTGGCGAAGGCGGCGAAGCGGGCGATCTGGTAGTCGTCGAGCAGCCCCAGCTGCCAGACGGCGACGCCTCCGGCGGCTCCCGTGCCGAGCAGGCCGAAGACCCAGCGGTTGGAGGCGCCGGAGGCGAGCAGGACGCCGAGGACGATGACGGCCATCACCATCACCGAGCCGAGGTCCGGCATGAGCATGACGACGGCCATGGGGACGGCCGCGATGCCCAGCGCCTTGGCGACGGTGCGGTGGTCGGGATGGGCCTGGTCGCCCGCGTCGACACGGGCGGCCAGCAGCATCGCCATCCCGAGGATGATGGTGATCTTGGTGAACTCGGAGGGCTGGATCGAGAAGCCGGCGGGGAGCTTGATCCACGCGTGGGCGCCGTTGACCGTGGTGCCGAGCGGGGTGAGCACGGCGAGGACCAGCAGCACCGAGATGCCGTAGAGGACCGGGACGGCCCCGCGCAGGGTGCGGTGGCCGAGCCAGATCGTGCCGACCATCAGGGCGAGGCCGATGCCGGTGTTCAGGGTGTGCCGGAACAGGAAGAAGTACGGGTCGCCCTGGGTCAGGTGGTCGCGGTTGCGGGTGGCCGACCAGACGAGCAGCGAGCCGAGGAGGGAGAGCGCGAGCGCGGCTGCCATCAGCGGCCAGTCCAGCCGCCGCACGAGGGAGTCGCGGGCGGTCAGCTTGGCCCAGGAGCCGGGCTCGGGGGCGTACCGGGGGACGGAGAAGCCGCCTGCCATCAGGGTTGCCTCCCCGCCGCGGGCGACCCGGTGAGACCCGGCTGGCCCTGGGGCTGCGGCAACAGGATCTCGGGGTCCGCCTCCTGGCCTTCCGGCTGCGTCGGCTCGGGGTTGTACGGCTCGACCTTCGGGCCGTGGATCGAGCCGTCGGGCTGGATCTTCGGCAGCGCCTTCTGGGGCTGGGGCAGCAGGGCCTTCTTCAGGTCCTGGTTGCCCTCGGCGTCGAGGCCGTAGAGCGCGTCGTAGATCTTGCGGACGGCGGGTCCGGAGGCGCCGGAGCCGGTGCCGCCCTGGGAGATCGTCATGATGACCGTGTAGTCGTCGGTGTAGGTGGCGAACCACGAGGTGGTCTGCTTGTCGTGCACCTGCGCGGTGCCGGTCTTGGCGCGCATCGGGATCTTCTCCTGCGGCCAGCCGCCGAACCGCCAGGCGGCGGTGCCGCCGGGCTCGACCACCGAGCGCAGCCCCTTGTCGAGGTCCTTGACGGTCTTGGCGTCGATGGGCAGCTTTCCGGTGGCCTTGGGCTTGATCTCCTGGACGGTCTTGCCGTCGGGGCTGATCACGGCCTTGCCGACGGTGGGCGCGTAGAGGGTGCCGCCGTTGCTGATGGCGGCGTAGGCGGTGGCCATCTGGATGGGGGTGACGAGGACGTCACCCTGGCCGATGGCGTAGTTGATGCTGTCGTAGGCCTTGAGCTGGTTGCCTTCGAGGCAGCTCTCGTAGGCGATCTGCTGCACGTAGGTGCCGCCCTTCTTGCCCTCCTTGCACCAGGCGTCCTTGTTCGCCTCCCAGAAGTTCTGCTTCCACTCCCGGTCGGGGATGCGGCCCTTGACCTCGTCCGGCAGGTCGATACCGGTCGTGGAGCCGAGGCCGAAGTCACGGGCGGTGGTGTAGAACCAGTTCTTGGCGTCCTTCTTCGGCTTTATGCCGCCGTCCCGCACCCACTCCTCGTGGCCCAGACGGTAGAAAACGGTGTTGCAGGAGTATTTGAGCGCGTCGCCGAGGGTGATGGGGCCGTGGCCCTGGGACTCGAAGTTGGCGAAGGTCTGGCTGCCGAGGCTGTAGGAGCTGCTGCAGTTGTAGCGGCCGTCGAAGGGGTGGCCGCCCCGCACGGCGGCGCTCGCGGAGACCACCTTGAAGATGGAGCCGGCGGGCGCCTGGCCCTGGATGGCCCGGTTGAGCAGCGGGTAGTTGGACTTCTTGCTCGTGAGCTTGGCGTACTCCTTGCCGGAGATGCCGCCGACCCAGGCGTTGGGGTCGTAGTCGGGCTGGGAGGCCATCGCGACGACGCGGCCGGTCCGGGACTCCATGACGACCACGGCGCCGGAGTCGGCCTCGTACTTACGGCCGGTGATCTTGTCGGTCTCCTGGCGGACGGTCTTCATCGCCTGCGCGAGCTCGTACTCGGCCACCGCCTGCACCCGGGCGTCGAGGCTGGTGACGAGGTTGGAGCCGGGCACCGCCGGGTCGTTCTCCGCCTCGCCCATGACACGGCCGAGGTTGTCGACCTCGTAGCGGGTGACGCCCGCCTTGCCGCGCAGCTCCTTGTCGTACGTGCGCTCCAGCCCGAAGCGGCCGACCTGGTCGGAGCGCAGGAACGGCGACGGCCCGTCCTTCGCCTTCTGGATCTCGTCGTCGGTGACGGGCGACAGATAGCCGAGGACCTGCGCGGTCTTCGCCTTGCCGGGTGCGGCGTAGCGGCGTACGGCGGTGGGCTCGGCGGTGATGCCGGGGAAGTCCTCGGCGCGCTCGCGGATCTGGAGGGCCTGCTGGGTGGTGGCCTCGTCGGTGACCGGGATCGGCTGGTAGGGCGAGCCGTTCCAGCAGGGCTGGGGGGTCTTGGCATCGCAGAGGCGGACCTTGTCCCTGACGTCCTCGGGCTTCATGTCCAGGACGTCGGCGAGCCGGGTGAGGACGCCGACGCCGTCGTCCTTCATCTTCAGCAGCTCGGTGCGGCTCGCGGAGACGACGAGCCGGGTCTCGTTGTCGGCGAGCGGTACGCCGCGCGCGTCGAGGATCGAGCCGCGCACGGCGGGCTGGACGACCTGCTGCACACCGTTGCCCGCCGCTTCGGCGGTGTACTCGTCGCCGTTGCGGATCTGGAGGTACCACAGGCGCCCGCCGAGGGTGAACAGCAGCGAGAG
Organism: Streptomyces sp. NPDC007346; assembly: GCF_040703535.1. NCBI lineage: Bacteria > Bacillati > Actinomycetota > Actinomycetes > Kitasatosporales > Streptomycetaceae > Streptomyces > Streptomyces sp. NPDC007346. The sequence goes on along the minus strand of NZ_JBEYKR010000001.1, from coordinate 170,978 downwards.
GACGAGGACCTGGATGACGATGAGCCGGATCTGGACCCGTTGGGTCCGCCCGGTCTCGGGGATGTTGCTCACAGGGCGCCCCCGGTCTCCCGCGTCGAGTACGGCTTCACAGTCGCTTGACCCCCTTGATGCGGCCGGCGCGGGCGGCGCGGTTGCGGGCGGCCTTGACGCGCAGGCCGCCGCGCTGGCTGCCGATCCGCAGACCGGTGCCCGAGGCGAGCCAGCCCGCGGCGACGTCGTTGGAGCCGGAGGAGGCCTCGGAGACCGGGTCGTTCTCGGTGCGTCTGGCCAGCGCCATGATCAGCGGCACCGTGAAGGGGGCCAGCAGCAGGTCGTAGACCGCGGCGGTGAACAGCAGGCTGCCCAGGCCCACATGGCGGGCGGCCGTGTCGCCGACGAGGGCGCCGACGCCCGCGTACAGCAGGGTCGAGCCGATCGCGGCGGCGACCACCACGGCCATCGGGGCGAAGGCCGACTTGAGCTGCCCGTTCTCCGGCCGGGCCAGGCCCGCGAGGTAGCCGATGAGACAGAGCACCAGGGCGTAGCGCCCGGCGGCGTGGTCGGCGGGGGGCGCGAGGTCCGCGAGGAGGCCCGCGCCGAAGCCGATGAGCGAACCGCTGACGGGCCCGTACACGAAGGCGAGTCCGAGGACGGTGAGGAGCAGCAGGTCGGGGACGGCGCCGGGGAGCTGGAGGCGGGCGAGGACGGAGACCTGGACGACGAGGGCGACGACGACCAGGACGGTGGAGAGCAGAGTCCGGTTCAGGCGCATGGGGATCAGCTCTACTCCTGGTCGTTTGCCGCGTTGTCGGGTTGCTGTGCGTCGCCCTGCTGGTCGTTGACGTTGCCGACGACCTTGCCCGAGCCGTCGACGATGTCGCCGCCGGGCTGGACGGTGACGGTGACCGTGGGGGCCGGCTTCGTCTCCGTCTTGGCGGGCGCCTTCGGCAGGACCGCGTCGCGGGGGTCCGAGCGCGGGGCCTGGACGACGACGCCGACGATGTCGAGCTTGGTGAACCCGACGTACGGCTTCACGTGGACGGTCCGGGTCAGCGCACCGCCCGAGGGGTCGACGCGGACGACCTCGCCGACCGGGACGCCGGGCACGAAGGGCTTGTTCTTGCTGGAGCCGAAGGTGACGAGCCGGTCGCCCGGCTTCACCTCGGCCTTGCCGTTGAGGAACTGGACCGAGAGCGGGCGCGAGCCCTGGCCGGTGGCGAAACCGAGCTCGTCGGTCTTCTCCATCCGGGTGCCCACGGTGAAGTCGGGGTCGTTGGCCAGCAGGACCGTCGCGGTGCTCGGGCCGACGGTGGTGACCCGGCCGACCAGCCCCTCACCGTTGAGAACGGTCATGTCACGGCTGATGCCGTCGTCGGAGCCGGCGTCGATGGTGATCGTCCAGGAGAAGCCCTGGGCCGCTCCTATGGCGATGACCTGGGCGCCCTTGATGCCGTACTGTCCGGCGCCCGCGTTCTTCAGCATGGCGTCGAGCTGGCGGACGCGGCTGTTGGTGCGGTCGTCGCTGCCGAGCCGGGCCTTCAGCGCGGCGTTCTCCTGCTCCAGGACGGAGATCCGGTCGTGCCGGTTGCCCGAGTCCCGTACCGCCCCTATGGCGTTGCCCACCGGATTGACCGCTGCGGCGACGCCGTTCTCCACGGGTCCGAAGACCGTGGCCGCGGCCTGCCGGGCGCCGTCCACCGGTGACTCCTCGCCGCCTCGGATATCCACCGTGATCAGGGCGAATGCGATGGCGATCAGCAGCACCAGGAGCAGCCGGCTCTCTCGTGTGTCCCTCACGTGCGGCGGCCGTGCCTTCCTCGTCGGAATGTTCGTGCCTGTGTGTACGTGGCTGTCGTGACGTCAGTCGGTACGTGCACAGCAACGATCTATATCAACGATCCGGCGGGCGGAGCAGCAGCGTCCGCGCGCCGGATCGGGTGATGCTCCGTCTGCCCTACCGGCGGGGCTGGGCGTCCAGCACCTGCTGGAGCGCCTCGAACTCCTCGACGCACTTGCCGGAGCCGAGCGCCACGGAGTCCAGCGGGTCCTCGGCGATGTGGATCGGCATGCCCGTCTCGTGGCGCAGCCGCTCGTCCAGGCCGCGCAGCAGCGCACCGCCGCCGGTGAGGACGATGCCACGGTCCATGATGTCGCCGGAGAGCTCGGGCGGGCACTTGTCGAGCGTCGTCTTCACGGCGTCGACGATCGCGTTGACCGGCTCCTCGATGGCCTTGCGCACCTCGGCGGCCGAGATGACGACCGTCTTGGGCAGCCCGGAGACCAGGTCGCGGCCGCGGATCTCGGTGTGCTCGTCCTTCTCCAGGTCGAACGCCGAACCGATCGTGATCTTGATCTGTTCGGCGGTCCGCTCACCGAGGAGGAGCGAATACTCCTTCTTGATGTGCTGGATGATCGCGTTGTCCAGCTCGTCACCGGCGGTGCGGATCGACTGGGCAGTGACGATTCCGCCGAGGGAGATCACCGCGACCTCGGTGGTGCCGCCACCGATGTCCACGACCATGTTGCCGGTGGCCTCGTGGACGGGCAGACCGGAGCCGATGGCCGCGGCCATGGGCTCCTCGATGATGTGCACCTGGCGCGCGCCTGCCTGCGTCGACGCCTCGATGACGGCGCGGCGCTCGACCCCGGTGATACCGGAGGGCACGCAGACGACGACCCGGGGACGGGCCAGGTAACGGCGCTTGTGGATCTTGAGGATGAAGTAGCGGAGCATCCGCTCCGTGATCTCGAAGTCGGCGATCACGCCGTCCTTCAGGGGCCGTACGGCAACGATGTTGCCCGGCGTACGCCCGATCATCTTCTTGGCCTCGGAGCCGACCGCCAGAATTCCGCCGGTGTTGGTGTTGATGGCCACGACGGACGGCTCGTTCATGACGATGCCGCGCCCCCTGACGTACACCAGCGTGTTGGCAGTCCCGAGGTCGATAGCCATGTCACGGCCGATGAACGACATTGAGTTCCCCTTGTTCCCCATGAGGATGCGTCGGGCCTTCCCAAGAAGCGATGATGGCTTGTTCTGGTAGGCGAGGTTGGCGCTGCGGGCGTGGAAGCTTCCATCGTAGTGCCGTATGCACGGACACAGCGCGAGGGTCCTTCGCCGGTGTGGGCGGAACGGGTGCCCGTCCTACCCATGGTGACGTTACGTCGGAGGGATGCGTTCCCGCGATCCCGAACCCTATGCCGAAGGGCGACCGAATTACTTCGGTCGCCCTAGGCAGGCAGCGCTGTTTGGCCGATCGGGTCAGGAAAGTCCCGGAAAGAAAAGCTTCAGTTCTCGCTCTGCGGACTCCTGCGAGTCCGAGGCGTGGATGAGGTTCTCCCTGGTGATCGTGCCGAAGTCACCGCGGATGGAACCGGGCGCGGCGGCGATCGGGTCGGTGGGGCCGGCCAGGGCACGGACGCCCTCGATCACCCGCTCGCCCTCGGCCACCAGGGCGACGACCGGACCGGAGGCCATGAACTCCACGAGCGGCTCGTAGAACGGGCGGCCCTTGTGCTCACCGTAGTGCTGCTCCAGCGTGTCCTGGTCCAGGGTGCGCAGCTCCAGCGCGGTGATCCGCCAGCCCGCCTTGCGCTCGATCCGGCCGACGATCTCGCCGATCAGTCCGCGGCGGACCGCGTCGGGCTTGAGCAGGACGAGGGTGCGCTGAGTCATGTGCGGCTCCTTGCAGACACTACGGGTGCGGTGAGGCGAGATTACAGGGGTACGGAACCGGGCCGGCGGCCGGGTTCACCCAGAGTCACCTTCGGGCCCCGGCCGCCGGTGACGGGACCCCGGGCCGCCGGTCGCGGGGGCCGGGCCCCCGGGGCACGGCGTCAGGCCGCGGCCTCGCCGGCCTCCTGCTGGGCGGCCCAGTGGGCCTTCGCCTCGTCGATCCGGCGGCCGTAGTGCACCGAGGCCCACCACAGTCCGCCGAAGACCAGACCGAGGATGAACATCATCGGGACGACGAAGCCGCTGAGGACCAGGGCGACCTGGAGGGCCCAGCCGAGCTGGATTCCGCCGGGGCGGGTGAGCATCCCGCAGAGCAGCAGGGAGAGCACCATGCCGACCCCGCAGACCGTCCAGACCGCGGCCAGGGAGACGTCGTCCAGCTTCATCGCGACGAGTCCGGCGAAGCCGATCACGAAGAACTCACCGAGCAGCGTCGAGGAGCAGAGCGTCCGCATGGCTGTCTCAGCCCCTTCCCAGAAGCAGCCGGGCCTCGCCGACCGTGATCACCGATCCGGTCACCAGGACCCCGGCGCCCGCGTACTCGTCGTCCTCCTCGGCCAGCGTGATCGCCGCCTCCAGCGCGTCGTCCAGACGCGGTTCGACCTGGACCCGGTCGTCGCCGAATACCTCGACGGCGATGGCGGCCAGCTCGTCCGCGTCCATCGCGCGCGGGGTGGAGTTCTGCGTGATGACGATCTCGGCGAAGATCGGCTCGAAGGCCTCGAGCAGCCCGCGCACGTCCTTGTCGCCGCTGGTGCCGACCACGCCGATCAGCCGGGAGAAGCTGAACGCCTCGGAGATCCCGTCCGCCGCGGCCTTGGCGCCCGCCGGGTTGTGCGCGGCGTCCAGGACGACGGTCGGGCTGGAGCGCACGACCTCCAGGCGGCCGGGCGAGATCACCGCGGCGAACGCCTTGCGGATCGCGTCGATGTCCAGCGATCGGGCCTGCTCGGCGCCGATGCCGAAGAACGCCTCGACGGCGGCGAGCGCGACCGCCGCGTTGTGCGCCTGGTGGGCCCCGTACAGCGGCAGGAAGATGTCTGTGTACTCGGTGGCCGCACCGCCCAGCCCGCGCAGGGTGAGCAGCTGTCCGCCGACCGCGACCTCGCGGGAGGCGACGCCGAACTCCATGCCCTCGCGGGCCACGGTGGCGTCGACCTCGACGGCCTTCTTCAGCATCACCTGTGCGGCGTCCACCGGCTGCTGGGCCAGGATGACCGTGGCGCCCTGCTTGATGACACCGGCCTTCTCCCCGGCGATCTCGGCCGGTGTGGTGCCGAGGCGGTCGGTGTGGTCCAGCGAGATGGGGGTGACGACCGCGACGGTGGAGTCGATGACGTTGGTGGCGTCCCAGGTGCCGCCCATGCCGACCTCGACGACCGCCACGTCGACGGGCGCGTCGGCGAAGGCCGCGTACGCCATGCCGGTGAGCACCTCGAAGAAGGAGAGCCGGTAGGGCTGCTGGGCGTCGACCATCTCGACGTACGGCTTGACGTCCTCGTACGTCTCGATGAACCGCTCGGGCTCGATCGGGGAGCCGTCGAGGCTGATCCGCTCGGTGATCGACTGGACGTGCGGCGAGGTGTAGCGGCCGGTGCGCAGCTCGAACGCGTTGAGCAGGGCCTCGATCATGCGGGCCGTGGAGGTCTTGCCGTTGGTCCCCGTGATGTGGATCGAGGGGTAGGCGCGCTGCGGCTCGCCGAGCACGTCCATCAGGGCGGCGATGCGCGTGACGGAGGGCTCGAGCTTGGTCTCGCCCCAGCGTCCGGCGAGCTCCTGCTCCACCGCGCGCAGCGCCCGGTCGGTCTCGGGGTCGGTGGGTCGGGCGGGGACCGCTTCGCCCTGGGGTGTTCCCGCGTAGGTGCGCAGGGTGCGGCTCCCGGCCTCGATCACCGCCAGGTCGGGGTCGCGCTGGGTCTCTTCGCCGACGATCTCCGCGAAGGTGTCGTCGGGCTCGGACGCGTCGTGCCGGTCTGAAGGGCGGGGCTCACTCACGGGGCCAGTCTACGGATGGGCACCGACATCGCGCGCAGCGCCCGGCACACTGCGGACGGGCGGGGCGCCCAGGGCGTACGGCGAAGCCCCCGCGCCCCCGGTCGGTCGGGGGTGCGGGGGCCTCGCCCTCAGCACATCAGCTCTGCGGGAGGGCCGCCAGCTGGGCGGAGATCCGCTCGATGTCGGCCTCGGCCTTGGTGAGGCGGCCGCGGATCTTGTCGACCACGTTGTCCGGGGCCTTGGCCAGGAACGCCTCGTTGCCGAGCTTGCCCTCTGCCTGGGCCTTCTCCTTGCGCGCCGACTCCAGGTCCTTGGTGAGGCGCTTGCGCTCGGCCGGGACGTCGATGGTGCCGGACAGGTCCAGGGCGACGGTGGCGCCGGCGACGGGGAGGGAGGCGGTGGCCTGGAAGCCGTCGCCGGCGGGCTGGAGCCGCAGGAGCTGGCGGATGGCCGCCTCGTGCGGCGCCAGCGCCGTACCGCTCAGGGTCAGCTCGGCCGGGACCTTCTGGCCGGGCTGGAGGCCCTGGTCGTTGCGGAACCGGCGGACCTCGGTGACGACCTGCTGGACCAGCTCGATCTCCTTCTCGGCCGCGTCGTCGCGGAAGCCGGAGTCGCCGGGCCACTGCGCGATGACGATCGACTCGCGCCCGGTGAGCGCGGTCCACAGCGCCTCCGTGACGAACGGGACGATCGGGTGCAGCAGCCGCAGCATCACGTCGAGGACCTCGCCGAGGACCCGGCCCGAGACCTCGGCCGGGCGGCCGCCCGCGAAGAACGTGGTCTTGGAGAGCTCGACGTACCAGTCGAAGACCTCGTCCCAGGCGAAGTGGCGCAGCGACTCGCTGATCTTCGCGAACTGGAAGTCGTCGTAGAACGCGTCGACGTCCGCGACCGTCTTGTTGAGACGGGACAGGATCCAGCGGTCGGTGACCGACATCTCCTCGACCGGGGGCAGGTCGCCCTCGATCGTGGCGCCGTTCATCAGCGCGAAGCGGGTCGCGTTCCAGATCTTGTTGGAGAACTTCGCCGAGCCCTGGACCCAGTCCTCACCGATCGGCACGTCGGTGCCCGGGTTGGCGCCGCGCGCGAGGGTGAAGCGCAGGGCGTCGGAGCCGTACTTGTCCATCCAGTCCAGCGGGTTGACGACGTTGCCGAAGGACTTCGACATCTTCTTGCCGTGCTCGTCGCGGACCATGCCGTGCAGGACGATGGTGCCGAAGGGCGGGACGCCGTCGTTGACGTACAGGCCGAACATCATCATCCGGGCGACCCAGAAGAAGAGGATGTCGTAGCCGGTGACCAGGACGGAGTTCGGGTAGAACTTCGCGAGGCTGTCGGTCCGTTCGGGCCAGCCGAGGGTGGAGAAGGGCCACAGACCCGAGGAGAACCAGGTGTCCAGGACGTCGCTGTCCTGGGTCCAGCCCTCGCCGGTGGGCGCCTCGTCGTCCGGTCCGACGCAGACGACCTCGCCGTTCGGCCCGTACCAGACGGGGATGCGGTGGCCCCACCAGAGCTGGCGCGAGATGCACCAGTCGTGGAGGTTGTCGACCCAGTCGAAGTACCGCTTCTCCATCTCCTGCGGGTGGATCTTGACCTTGCCGTCGCGGACCGCGTCACCGGCGGCCTCGGCGAGCGGGGCGACCTTGACCCACCACTGGAGCGAGAGGCGCGGCTCGATGGTGGTCTTGCAGCGCGAGCAGTGCCCGACGGAGTGGACGTACGGCCGCTTCTCGGCGACGATCCGGCCCTCGGCGCGCAGGGCGGCGACGATGGCGGAGCGGGCCTCCAGCCGGTCCAGGCCCTCGAAGGGGCCCGGGACGGTGATGACCGCGCGCTCGTCCAGGACGGCGATGAACGGCAGGTCGTGGCGGTTGCCGATCTCGAAGTCGTTCGGGTCGTGCGCGGGGGTCACCTTGACCGCGCCGGTGCCGAACTCCGGGTCGACGTGGTGGTCGGCGACGACCGGGATCGTACGGTCGGTCAGCGGCAGCTTGATCTGCTTGCCGATCAGGTGCTGGTAGCGCTCGTCGTCGGGGTGGACGGCGACGGCGGTGTCACCGAGCATCGTCTCGGCGCGGGTGGTGGCGACGACGATGGTCTCGTCGCCCTCCCCGTACGTCATGGAGACGAGCTCGCCGTCGTCCTCCTGGTACTCGACCTCGATGTCGGAGATCGCGGTGAGACAGCGCGGGCACCAGTTGATGATGCGCTCGGCGCGGTAGATCAGCCCGTCGTCGTACATCTGCTTGAAGACGGTCTGGACGGCCTTGGAGAGGCCCTCGTCCATGGTGAAGCGCTCACGGGACCAGGCGACGCCCTCGCCGAGGCGGCGCATCTGGCCGGAGATCTGGCCGCCGGACTCGTTCTTCCACTTCCAGACGCGCTCGACGAAGGCCTCGCGGCCCAGGTCGTGGCGGGACTTTCCCTCCTTGCCGAGCTCGCGCTCGACGACGTTCTGGGTGGCGATGCCGGCGTGGTCCATGCCCGGCTGGTAGAGCGCCTCGAAGCCCTGCATCCGCTTCCGGCGGACCAGCGCGTCGATCAGGGTGTGCTCGAAGGCGTGGCCCAGGTGGAGGGAGCCGGTGACGTTCGGCGGCGGGATGACGATGCTGTAGGGCGGCTTGTCGCTGTGCTCGTCGGCTTCGAAGTAACCACGCTCTACCCAGCGCTCGTACAGCTTCCCCTCTACATCGGCCGGCGCGTACGTGGTCGGCAGTTCGGGGTTGCTGGCTGGCTGCTGCGATGAGTTCTCGGTCACGGGGGACAGTTTAGGGCCGTCACAGCTCTGCACTGAAACGGATTGGTTCAGTAACGGTGTCGGGGCCGATCCCCCATGTCAGGGCGGCTTCCGTCAGGATGTTCGCAACGCATAAGAGTTTCGGAGGGGACACCGCAATGAGTTACAACCAGCCGGGCCCGTACGGCGGGCAGCCGCCGCAGGGCCAGCCCGGACCGTACGGACAGCAGCCCGGTCCGTACGGCGGCCCGCCGCCGCAGGGCCCCCCGCAGGGCCAGCCCGGCTACGGTTACCCCCAGCAGGCCCCTCCGGGTGTCCCGCCGCAGCAGCCCGGCCCCTACGGCGCACCGCCCCAGGGCCAGCCCGGCTACGGCACGCCTCCGCAGGGGCAGCCCGCCTACGGCACCCCTCCCCCGGGCCAGCCCGGCTACGGCTACCCGCAGCCCCAGCAGCCGGGCCCGTACGGCCAGCAGCCGCCCACTCCCCCGTACGGCGGCCAGCCGGTGTACGGGGCCCAGCCGCCGCAGCAGCCGAAGAAGAAGACCGGGCTGATCGTGGGGGCGTCCGTGGTGGCGCTGGCGGTCATCGGGGCCGGGATCTGGTTCTTCACGTCGGGCGGCGCGAGCAACAGCGATGTGGCCGACTCCACCAGGGGCTACAAGCTGACGCCGACCGAATCGGTGGACGACTACACGCGGAAGACGTCCACGCCCGTGCGCTCCGCCCCGCTGACGGGCAAGTCGAAGGAGGACGCCGAGGCCGCGGGGCTGAAGAACCCGCAGCAGACCGGCGCCGAGTACGCGGCCGGTTCCGACGACAACCCGCTCACGAAGAAGATGCTTCTGCTCCAGGGCTACTGGGGCGAGGTCGAGGACCCGGCCGGCATCATCAACAACACCTTCAGCGACGCCGAGAAGAAGATGGGCTCGACCAGCAACGGCAACGAGGTCTCTCTCGTCGGCAGCCCGACGGACGTCAAGCCGGCCGGTTTCGACGGTGCCCTGATGCGGTGCCAGGACCTGAAGACGATCAACAGCAAGGCCGACGGCACCCCCGCGAAGGGGCCGAAGGAGATCATCACGCCGGTCTGCATCTGGGCCGACTACAGCACCGTCGGGATGGTCGTCGGCGCCGACGCCGGCAACGCCCTGACGGGCAAGGGGATGGGGCAGGACGAGGTCGCCGCCCTCGCCGCCAAGCTCTACAACACCTCGCGCACCAAGATCTGACGCGCTCGACCCCGAAGGGGCGCCTGTCCGGTCGGCCGGACGGGCGCCCCTTCGGCGTACGTGAACTTCGCTGCCGCTAAGCGGACTTCTCGTGGCGGCCGCCGTCGTTCTTGCCGATCGTGCGCGGCTCGCGCGGGACCAGCGTCGGGTTGACGTGGTTGCGGACGACGTCCGGCGTGATGACGACGCGGGCGACGTCCTTGCGGGAGGGGACCTCGTACATCACGGACTGGAGGACTTCCTCCATGATGGCCCGCAGGCCGCGCGCGCCGGTCTGGCGCAGGATCGCCTGGTCGGCGATGGCCTCCAGCGACTCGCGCTCGAACTCCAGCTCCACGCCGTCGAGTTCGAAGAGCCGCTGGTACTGCTTGACCAGGGCGTTGCGCGGCTCGATGAGGATCTGGAGCAGCGCCTCGCGGTCCAGGTTGTGCACGGAGGTCAGCACGGGGAGGCGGCCGATGAACTCGGGGATCATCCCGAACTTCACCAGGTCCTCCGGCATGACCTCCTGGAACTGGTCGCTCGCCTGGATCTCCAGCTTGGAGCGGATCGTGGCGCCGAACCCGATGCCCTTGGCGCCGGCCCGGGACTCGATGATCTTCTCCAGTCCGGAGAAGGCGCCGCCCACGATGAACAGGACGTTCGTCGTGTCGATCTGGATGAACTCCTGGTGCGGGTGTTTGCGTCCGCCCTGCGGCGGCACGGAGGCGGTGGTGCCCTCCAGGATCTTCAGCAGGGCCTGCTGGACGCCCTCGCCGGAGACATCGCGGGTGATCGACGGGTTCTCGCTCTTGCGGGCGACCTTGTCGATCTCGTCGATGTAGATGATCCCGGTCTCGGCCTTCTTGACGTCGTAGTCGGCCGCCTGGATCAGCTTCAGCAGGATGTTCTCGACGTCCTCGCCGACATAGCCGGCCTCCGTCAGCGCGGTGGCGTCCGCGATGGCGAACGGGACGTTGAGCATGCGGGCCAGGGTCTGCGCGAGGAGCGTCTTGCCGGAGCCCGTGGGGCCCAGCAGCAGGATGTTCGACTTGGCGAGCTCGATCGCGTCCTCACGACCCGCGCCGCCGCCGTTCTCCCCGGCCTGGACCCGCTTGTAGTGGTTGTACACCGCGACCGAGAGGGCCTTCTTCGCGGGCTCCTGCCCGACGACGTACCCCTCGAGGAACTCGTAGATCTCGCGGGGCTTGGGAAGCTCTTCCCAGCGGACCTCGCTCGTCTCCGCGAGCTCCTCCTCGATGATCTCGTTGCAGAGATCGATGCACTCGTCGCAGATGTACACACCGGGTCCCGCGATGAGCTTCTTCACCTGCTTCTGGCTCTTGCCACAGAACGAGCACTTGAGCAGGTCGCCGCCATCACCGATGCGTGCCACGAGGTGCTTCCCCTTCGCCTGGGAGGCCGCCTGGTTCAGCGGCTCCTGGTGCCTCTATCCGACGGTACCTTGCCTGGGCCCCCGTTCGGGCCCCCCTTGGCACGGTTCACACGGCCGAGACCGTGGACACGGAATGTGCCAAGGGGAAAGACCGACGTCAGACCGATGCGCCCGCGGTCGTCTTGCGGGTGGACACGATCTGGTCGACGAGCCCGTACGCCAGGGCGTCCTCGGCCGTGAGGATCTTGTCACGCTCGATGTCCTCGCTGATCTTCTCCAGCGGGGTGGTCGAGTGCCGGGCCAGCATCTCCTCCAGCTGCGTCCGCATGCGGAGGATCTCGTTGGCCGCGATCTCCAGGTCGGAGAGCTGCTCGCGGCCCGTCTGCGAGGACGGCTGGTGGATCAGGACGCGGGCGTGCGGGAGCGCCATGCGCTTGCCCGGGGTGCCGGCGGCGAGCAGGACGGCGGCGGCGGAGGCGGCCTGGCCCATGCAGACCGTCTGGATGTCCGGCTTCACGAACTGCATCGTGTCGTAGATCGCGGTGAGCGCGGTGAACGAGCCGCCGGGGCTGTTGATGTAGATCGAGATGTCGCGGTCCGGGTCCATCGACTCCAGGCAGAGCAGCTGCGCCATGACGTCGTTGGCCGAGGCGTCGTCGATCTGGACGCCGAGGAAGATCACGCGCTCCTCGAAGAGCTTCGCGTACGGGTCGTACTCACGCACACCCTGCGAGGTGCGCTCCACGAAGCGCGGGACGACGTAGCGGTTGTCCACCTGCGGGCCGGTGTAGAGGCCGCTCGCGGAGGCGCCGGAGAAGTTGTTCATGTGGGTGTTCACCATCCTGGTGGCGTTCTGTGGGCTGGGGGTCTCGGCGTACGAGAGGTGTGCGGGAGGTGCTGCCGGTCCGGTGGGAACCGGATCAGGCACCGGTGCCGCCGCCGCCCGGGATGCCCGACGCGAACGTGATGATCTCGTCGATGAGGCCGTAGTCCTTGGCCTCCTCCGCCGTGTACCAGCGGTCGCGGTCGCCGTCGCGGATGATCGTCTCGACGGTCTGGCCGGAGTGGCGGGCGGTGATCTCGGCCATACGCGTCTTGGTGCGGAGCAGGTACTCGGCCTGGATCTTGATGTCCGAGGCCGTTCCGCCGATACCGGCCGAGCCCTGGTGCATGAGGATGTCGGTGTTCGGGAGCGCGAAGCGCTTGCCCGCGGCACCGCCGGTGAGCAGGAACTGGCCCATCGAGGCCGCCATGCCCATCCCGATGGTGACCACGTCGTTCGGGATGTACTGCATGGTGTCGTAGACCGCCATGCCGGCCGTCACCGAGCCACCGGGGCTGTTGATGTAGAGGTAGATGTCCTTGTCCGGGTCGGCGGCAAGGAGCAGGAGCTGCGCGGTGATCTTGTTGGCGATGTCATCGTCGACCTGCTGACCGAGGAAGATGATGCGCTCGCCGAGCAGTCGGCTGTAGACCTGGTCACCGAGGCCTCCACCGAGGGACGGCTCTCCGGCGGCGTAGGGCATCAGATTCGTCACGTATCCACCTGCTCGTCTCTGACGGCTCCGGCCGTCTCAGCGTCTTCGTACCGGGCGGATGAGGGAATCCCCCACCCTTCCTCTTCATGGACCCTAACGCGCAGGTGGGACAACGCCATCCCGGTTCCGCAACTGTTCGCTGGGAGCGCAAGGTCCGCAGGGGGCACAGGGGTTCCGGGGCCGCACGGCGATACGACGGGGATACGGGGACGGGCCCCGGACGCGTGTGGTGCGTCCGGGGCCCGTCGTGCCGGTCGGCGTGATGCCGTCGTGCGGAGTCGTGCCGATCGGCGTGGTGCCGTCGTGCGGATCAGGGCGAGGCTCAGGCCTCGTTCTTCTCCTCGGCCTTGTCGGCCGCCTTCTCCTCGGTGGCGGCCTCGGCCGTCTCCGTGGTGCCGGCGGTCTCGTCCTCGTCGTCCTCCAGGTCGACGACCTCACCGTTGGTGTCGACGACCTTGGCGGCCTCGACGACGACGGCGAGCGCCTTGCCGCGGGCGACCTCGCCGACGAGCATCGGCACCTGGCCACCCTCGACGACGGCCTGGGCGAACTGGTCGGGGCTCATGCCGGAGGAGGCAGCGCGCCGCATGAGGTGCTCGGTGAGCTCCTCCTGGTTGACGTTCAGCTTCTCCTTGTTGACCAGCTCGTCGAGGATGAACTGGGTCTTGATGCCCTTGACGGCCTGCTCGGAGGTCTCGTTCTCGAACTCCTCCAGGGTCTTGCCCTGGATCTCCAGGTACTTCTCGAGGTCGAGACCCATCTGGCCGAGCTGGTGGTGCTCCAGGTTGTGCTTGCGGGTCTGGACCTCGTCCGCGAGCAGCTTCTCCGGGATCGGGACCTCGGCGAGCTTCAGCAGCTCCTCCAGGACGCGCTCCTGGGCCTGGGTGGCCTGGTCGTACTGCTTGGTGGTCTCCAGGCGCTTGCGGCTGTCGGCCTTCAGCTCCTCCAGCGTGTCGAACTCGCTGGCCATCTGGGCGAAGTCATCGTCCAGCTCGGGGAGCTCACGGGCGGCGACGGCGGTGACCTTGACGGTGACCTCCGCGGCCTTGCCCTCGGCGGAGCCGCCCTTCAGCTCGGAGGTGAAGGTGGCCTCGCCACCGGCCTCCAGGCCGGTCACGGCCTCGTCGATGCCGTCGAGGAGCTCGCCGGAACCGATGGTGTACGAGACACCGGCGGCCACGCCGTCCTCCAGGACCTCTCCGTCGACCTTGGCCTCCAGGTCGATCGTGACGACGTCGCCGTCGGCGGCGGCGCGCTCGACCGGGTTGGTGGAGGCGAAGCGCTCGCGCAGCTGCTCCACGGCCTTCTCGACCTCTTCGTCGGTGACCTCGAGGGCGTCGACGGTGACCTCGATGCCGGAGTAGTCCGGAATCTCGATCTCGGGGCGTACGTCAACCTCGGCGGTGAAGGCCAGCAGCTCGCCGTCCTTCAGCTCGGTGATGTCGACCTCGGGCTGGCCGAGGACGTTCAGCTCACCCTCGTTGACCGCCTCGGTGTAGAACTTCGGGAGGGCGTCGTTGACGGCCTCCTCCAGCACAGCACCGCGGCCGAACCGCTGGTCGATGACCCGGGCGGGGATCTTGCCCTTGCGGAAGCCCTTCACCGTGACCTGCTGGTTGATCTTCTTGTACGCCGCGTCGAGGCTGTCCTTGAGCTCCTCGAAGGGCACCTCGATGCTGAGCCGAACCCGAGTCGGGTTCAGGGTCTCCACGGCGCTCTTCACGGTTCGGTCTCCTTGGTGGCTGACTTCTTGGGGTTCTGCTGGGCCGCCGATCGGCGGCTTCGCGGACCGAGCCCGGTACATCAGACACACGGGCACGCAATTTGCATAGTAACGGCAAGGGGGAGGACTCCCACAATGCGATCTTGCTGGTGGTCGGGGTGGCCGGATTCGAACCGACGACCTTCCGCTCCCAAAGCGGACGCGCTACCAAGCTGCGCCACACCCCGTCGGTGCGACACGTAGGGTACATGCACCGGAGCCGTAGGTCGGCCGCTTTACGGGGCGGCCGGGGGCGGAGGTCCGGCGGCCGGCGCCGACAGGTGTGCGGACAGCGCCGCCGACCCGCTACGATGCTCTTCGTGCCGCGGTCCTCGGACCGGCGGTGCGGTGCACGCGGGCGTAGCTCAATGGTAGAGCCCTAGTCTTCCAAACTAGCTACGCGGGTTCGATTCCCGTCGCCCGCTCCACGCCTGGGCCCGGTCCGACTCCTCCGTCGGACCGGGCCTCTCGCGTATAGGGGGCCGCGTGGCGGACGCGGCCGCTCCCGGTGGCCGATCCGGCCCCGGAAGCCGTTCCGCCCACGGAAGCCGTTCGGCTCCCGGGAGCTGATCGGGCCTCAGGACCTGACCCGGCCTCAGAAGCTGATCTGGTTGATCGTGTCCGCTATCGAGTTCATGAACCTGTTGATCGACGGGGCCATGCCGGTCGATGCCAGGAAGAAGCCGAAGAGCACGGCGACGAACGCGGGTCCGGGCTTGATGGAGCCGCCACGGATCAGCACCACCAGGATGACCGCGAACAGCAGCACCATAGACAGTGAAATAGCCACGTCTGATCACACCCTCGGTCGGTCCGCCTTGCCGGCCCGGAAGCGTGCACCACTGCGCGCCCCGTCGCGTCCATCGTGCCACCAACTCCCGGGTATCTGCTGCCGGGTGACGGATCACACTGACCGGATCCCGCCATCATGCCCAGCTCAGCGGGGCTCCACGCCGCAGACCCCGCGCTTCCGCCGCGAAATCCGCGCGGCCCCACATTCACCGGCCCCCGTCGCGGTGACCGTTTCCTTATCCCCACAGCTCGTTCACAGGAAATTGGGGCGCACGATGCGAGGTAATTCACTCGGCCAACTCCCCGACGATATGCCCTGTTTAAGCGGGACGAAGCATGCCATAGCGGGCAGTGTTCGACGGTTTCATCTGCGAATGGAGGGGAACACGCGATATCTCATCGCGGTTTTACGCAAGGCAATCGACGGGTCTAAGGTGCCTTAAATGTTCCAAGCCCCGAGCGCGTTCACCAGGGCCCCGCTCCCCCCGGCGACCCGGGAGTCGGAGCCCGGACACGGACGGACGCTCACCCCCACGGCCGCCGCCCCGGCCCCCTCGGCGGCGGGGCGGCGCGACCCCTACTTCGACAACGTGAAGTATTTGGCCATCGTCCTGGTGGCGGTGGCGCACGCCTGGGAACCGGTGATGGACGGCAGCCGGGCCACCCGGGCGCTCTACATGATCGTGTACGCGTTCCACATGCCGGCCTTCATCCTCATCTCCGGCTACTTCTCCCGCACGTTCGACATGTCCACCCCGAAGGTGAAGCGCCTGATCACCGGCGTCGCCGTGCCGTACGTGCTGTTCGAGACGGCCTACTCGCTCTTCAGGCGGTACGCGGGCGATTCGCCCGACACCCCGATCAGCCTGGCCGATCCGCTGTACCTGACCTGGTTCCTGATGGCCCTGTTCATCTGGCGGGTCACTACGCCGATCTGGCGCACCTTGCGCCATCCGCTGCCGGTGGCGCTCGCCATCGCGATGCTGGCCTCCGTCTCCCCCGACATCGGTGACGACCTGGATCTCCAACGCGTCTTCCAGTTCCTGCCGTTCTTCGTGCTCGGCCTGCTGATGAGGCCCGAGCACTTCCAGCTGGTCCGGCGCCGTGAGGTGCGGCTGCTCTCCCTGCCCCTGGCCACGGGCGCCCTGCTGTTCGCCTACTGGGTCGCCCCGCGTATGCAGCTCGGCTGGCTCTACCGCGCCAACAGCGCCCAGGAGATGGACGCTCCGTGGTGGTCGGGCATGGTGATGTCCCTGACCCTGTTCGGGTGCGCCCTGGCGCTGACCATCGGCTTCCTGGCCTGGGTGCCGCGCAGGCGCACGTGGTTCACGGCGCTGGGCGCCGGGACGATCTGCGGCTATCTGCTCCACGGCTTCCTGATCAAGGGCGCCCTGTACGCGGGGGTGTTCGACCGCTACACCTGGCTCTCCGACCCCGTCGGCCTGGTCGTCGTCTCGGCCGTGGCCGCGGTCGCGGTGACGCTGATGTGCTCGCCGCCGGTGGGCCGGGCACTGAGGTTCGCCACCGAGCCGGAGATGAAGTGGGCGTTCCGGAAGGACCCCGCGAAGCGCTGACCCCGCCCCACCTCCCCTCCTTCCCTCCCCCTCTTCCCTGATCCACCCGTGGCGGCCGCCACGGGTGGATCAGTGCGTTTCCGGGTTGGCCGATTCCTTTCGGTGCGCGCGGACAGCTCCTCGACCGGGCACCCGGTGACGGCCGGGGCCATGCCCTTTACCTGCCGCGGACACCGCCATCTCCCTGAACGGACAAACACCGACAATCTGGCGGACTCATAGTTGCGGAGACAATCGTTCGGTAAACTAATTACTGATGGTTTGTTGACACCCTCTTGATGCCCTCTTGACCTAACCCGAAGGAACAGGCTCATCGGACACGCAGACACCCTCCTCGCTATGGGCGGCGCCTTCCTGGCCGCTGCCGTCCTCGCCCGCCTCGGCGGCCGCATCGGGCTGCCGACGATCCCCCTGTTCATCCTGGCCGGTATCCTCCTCGGCCCTCATACGCCCGGTTACACGCTTCTCTCCAACCCGCACGACCTGGAGATGCTCTCCGCGCTGGGACTCGTCCTCCTGCTCTTCTACTTGGGGCTCGAGTTCCACATGGACGACCTCAAGACCGGCGGCCGGAAGATGGCCATCGCGGGCGGGACCTATCTGGCCCTGAACGTGGGTGCCGGTCTCGCCTTCGGCTTCGCGCTCGGCTGGGGCACATCGGAGGCGTTGGTCCTCGCCGGTGTCCTCGGCATATCCTCGTCCGCCATCGTCACCAAGATCCTGGTGGACCTGGGGCGCATCGGTAACCCGGAGACCCGGCCCATCCTCGGCATCATCGTCGTCGAGGACGTCTTCCTCGCCCTTTACCTGGCGGCCCTCCAGCCGATCCTGTCCGGCGCGGACAGCCTCTCGGCCATGCTCGTCGACGGTGGCAAGGCCTTCGGCTTCCTGCTGCTGCTCGCCCTGGCCGCCCGGTTCGGCACGAAGCTCATCGGCAAGCTGATGAACACCAAGGACGACGAGCTCCTCGTCATCTCCTTCCTCGGTGCCGCGGTCTTCGTCGCCGGGGTCTCCGAGATGTTCGGCGTCGCCGACGCGATCGGTGCCTTCATGGTCGGTCTGATGCTCGGCTCGACCGCGTCCGGTGAGCGCATCCTCAAGCTGGTCCACCCGCTGCGGGACGCGTTCGGCGCGATCTTCTTCTTCGCCTTCGGTCTCTCCATCGACCCGGGCGACCTCCGCAGCGTCTTCTGGCCGGTGCTGGCGGCCGTCATCCTCACGCTCGCCATGAACGTGGCCGCCGGTCTCGCCGCCGCCAAGGTGTACACCTTCGGCGCGCAGGCCACGGCCAACATCGCCACCACGCTGGTGGCCCGGGGCGAGTTCGCGCTCATCCTGGCCACGATGGCGGCGGGCGCCGGGCTGGACAAACGGCTCTCGCCGTTCATCGCCGGCTATGTGCTGCTGCTCGCCGTCCTCGCGCCTCTGGCGGCCGGGCGCTCGCACTGGCTGGCCAGGGTCCTCCCCGGAGGACAGGGTGGCAAAGACGGTGGCAAAGACGGTGGTGGCGGGGACGGCGACAAGGATCAGGAGCAGATCCCGGTGTCGGTCTGAACGGAACCCGGCGCCGGCGGAAACGGGACCGGTGCCGGTCCGGGTGGAAGCGGAGAGGTGCCCTCGTACCTCACCTGCGGGTGACGATCACCACATGGTCACTCGCGGGTGACGGGCGCCTCTCCGTTGACGTGTCCCCCGTGGCGCGGCTCTCTCAGTGCCTGCGTGAGAGCAGCGTCTCAGTGCCTGCGTGAGAGCAGCAGGAGTGCCCGGTCGTCGTTGACGTCCTTGGCGCAGGCCTCGATCAGATGCCAGGCAGCGCCCTCGAACCCGGCGGAGACATAACGGTCGGCCTCGCCCGTCAGCCGGTCGATCCCCTCGGCGATGTCCCGGTCGGACGCCTCGACGAGGCCGTCCGTGAAGAGCATCAGTACGTCCCCCGGCGCGAGCGAGCCCTTGACCGCGTCGAACTCGGCCCCGTCGTAGACGCCGAGCAGCGGGCCCTCCCCCGACTTCTCCTCCCACTGTCCGCTGCCCGAGTGCAGTTGCAGGGCGGGCGGGTGCCCGGCCGAGAAGATCTCGTAGTCGCCGGAGTCCAGGTCCAGCACCAGGTGGATCGAGGTCGCGAACCCCTCGTCCCAGTCCTGGCGCAGCAGATAGCCGTTGGCCGCGGTGAGGAAGCCGTGCGGCGGCAGCGAGCCGAGCAGTCCGCCGAAGGCCCCGGAGAGCAGCAGGGCCCGGGAGCCCGCGTCCATGCCCTTGCCGGAGACGTCGGTGAGGACGACCTCCAGGGTGCGGCCCCCGCTGGTGCGGGCCGCGACGACGAAGTCCCCGGAGAACGACTGGCCGCCGGCCGGGCGCAGGGCCATCTCGCGGTGCCAGCCCTGGGGCAGCCGGGGCAGGGAGCTCTGGACCCGGATGCGTTCGCGCAGGTCGAAGAGCATCGTGCCGCCGCGCCGCCAGGGCACCCCGACCCGGGCCCGGAACTGGGCCAGGATCAGCCCGAAGAACCCGCAGGCGGCGACCACGAGCACGGTGCCCGGAGTGACCCTGGCCGGGCCGTCCGCGTACGGGCCGAGCGTGAGCGCCTCCACGATCAGGGCGGCGGCGGACGTGGCGTACAGGCCGAGCAGGCTGGCGGGTCGCAGCAGCAGCCCGCCCGCGACGATGGGCAGGGCCAGGGCGGCCGGGTCGACCCAGACCGGGCTGGCGATGGTGGCGAAGGTGATGGCCGGAATCGTCAGCAGGAGGCCGGCCAGGGCGATCCAGTCGGAGCCGTCGCCCCGGAAGTAGTCCACCCCGGATCGGCGCAGCCCGATGCGGGCCCGGTGCATCGATCTGCGCCACCGGGCCCAGAAGTCGTCCACTCCTCCGCGACGGGCCATTGCCGGGACCCTATCCACCCGGACGCCTCCGGTGCAGGGGGACCCCGGTGACAATGCGCGCGAAATCGGGTCGTCCGCTTCGGCTCACCCTGGTAGGGATGGCATATGACATCAGAACTCCGTGTGCTGCGACCTGCTGAATGGGACCCCTGGTTCGCCTGTCTGGAGCGTGCCTTCGGGGGCGTGCTGAGTGCCCCGGAGTCGCGTGCGCTCTGGCAGGAGCTGACCGAGCACGACCGGAACATCGGCCTCTGGGACGGGGAGGTGTGCGTCGGTACGGCGGGGGCGTACAGCTTCCGGCTGACCGTGCCCGGCGGTGCGGCGGTGCCGACGGCGGGGGTGACGGCGGTGAGCGTCGCCGGGACGCACCGGCGGCGCGGGCTGCTGCGGACGATGATGCGGCGCCAGTTGGACGACGTACGTTCCTGGGGTGAGCCGCTCGCCGTGCTGACGGCGTCGGAACCGGCCATCTACGGGCGCTTCGGGTACGGGGCCGCGACCCGGGCCCTGAGCCTGGACGTCGACACCGCCCGCGTACAGCTCGATCTGCCGCCGGGCACGGACGAGGTGCGGGTGCGGTACACGGACCCGGTGGCGGCCCTGCCGGCGTGCGAGGAGGTGTACGGGCGGCTCGCCGCGGAGCGTCCGGGCACGCCGGTGCGGCAGCCGAAGTGGGAGCGGTCCGCGGTGATCGACACGGAGCAGGACCGGGCGGGCGCCTCGCCGTTGCAGTGCGTGCTCGCCGAGCGGGACGGCGAGGTGCTGGGGTACGCCACGTTCCGGGTGAGGCCCGACTGGGACCGGGCGGGGCCCAAGGGGACGGTGGCGGTGCGGGATCTGGGGGCGCTGGACCCGGCGTCGTACGCGGCGCTGTGGCGGTTCCTGTTCGGCCTCGACCTGACGTCGTCCGTGGAGGCGGGCCCGCGGCCGGTGGACGAGCCGCTGCTGCATCTGGTCTCGGACGTGCGGCGGTGCGGGGCGCGGGTGCAGGACGGGCTCTACGTACGGCTGGTGGAGGTGGGGGCGGCGCTGGAGGCGCGCGCGTACCGCACGCCGGTGGATGTGGTGCTGGAGGTGGAGGACGCCTTCTGCCCGTGGAACGCGGGGCGCTGGCACCTGGTGGCCGACGCGAAGGGCGGTGCCTCGTGCCGGCGTGCGCCGGATCGCGCGCCGGATCTGGAGCTGTCGGTACGGGAGCTGGGCGCCGCCTACCTGGGCGGGGTGCCGTTCACCTCGCTCGCGGCGGCGGGCCGGGTGCGGGAGGTGCGGCCGGGGGCGGTGGCGGAGGTCTCGTCGGCGTTCTCGTGGCACGTGGAGCCGTGGCTGCCGC
Organism: Streptomyces sp. NPDC007346; assembly: GCF_040703535.1. Lineage (NCBI taxonomy): Bacteria > Bacillati > Actinomycetota > Actinomycetes > Kitasatosporales > Streptomycetaceae > Streptomyces > Streptomyces sp. NPDC007346. Next base: position 150,031 of record NZ_JBEYKR010000001.1, on the reverse strand, counting down.
ACAACTTCTGAGGCGGCGGTATGGGGCTGCTCCCGTGCGGGCGTACGGGCGATGGGGCCGTAGGGGAGATGGGTCCGTACGGCCGGTGCGGTCCGTACGGCCGGTGCGGACCCGTCTACGGGAGCCGTCCGGCCTCTCAGGTGCCGGACAGGCCCCGGTCCTGGCAGCGCGGGCACCAGAAGAGGTTGCGGGCGGCGAGGTCCGCCGTCCGGATCTCGCTCTCGCAGATGTGGCAGGGCAGGTTGGCCCGGCGGTAGACGTAGACCTCGCCGCCGTGGTCGTCCTTGCGGGGCGGGCGGCCCATCGCCTCGGGGAGGTGCTCGGGGCGGACGGTGTCGATCCGGTTGTTCCGTACGCCCTCGTGCATCAGCTCCACCAGGTCCGCCCAGACCGCCTCCCACTCGGCGCGGGTGAGGTCCTTGCCGGCGCGGTAGGGGTCGATGCCGTGGCGGAAGAGGACCTCGGCCCGGTAGACGTTGCCGACGCCCGCGATGACCTTCTGGTCCATCAGGAGGGCGGCGACCGTGGTCCGGCTGCGGGAGATCCGCTGCCAGGCGCGCTCCCCGTCCTCGTCGCCCCGGAGCGGGTCCGGGCCCAGGCGCTCGTGTATCGCGCGCTTCTCGGGCTCGGTGATCAGGGCGCAGGTGGTGGGGCCGCGCAGATCGGCGTGGTGGCCCGCGTTGACCAGGCGCAGCCGGACGGTGTCGGTGGGCGGCGGGGGCGGTGCGGTGCCGAAGCCGAGCTTGCCGAAGAGGCCGAGGTGGATGTGGACCCAGCCGGTGGAGCCGAAGCCCAGGAAGAGGTGCTTGCCGTGGGCGTCGGTGGTGGTGAGGGTGTGCCCGTCGAGCAGGGCCGCGCTGTCGGAGAACTTGCCCTGCGGGCTGCTCACCCGGACCGGGGCTCCCGCGAACCGCTCGGCGTGGTCCTGGGCGAGGCGGTGGATCGTGTGTCCCTCGGGCACGGCGGGCTGCTCCCTGTGGAGGTACGGGCGGTGACATGACCGTGCCGCCGGGTACGGGGCCCGGCGGCACAGGTGGCGTGGGGCGGCGGGGGCGTGTCAGCCCTGCTGCGGGTGGTGGGCGGGGATCGGGGGGAGTTCGCCGGTGGTCTCGTACGCCGAGAGCATCTCGATGCGGCGCGTGTGGCGCTCCTCGTTCGAGTACGGCGTGGAGAGGAAGATCTCGACGAACTTCGTGGACTCCTCCAGCGTGTGCATCCTGCCGCCGATCGCGACGACGTTGGCGTTGTTGTGCTCGCGGCCGAGAGCGGCGGTCTGCTCGCTCCAGGCGAGTGCGGCGCGGACGCCCTTGACCTTGTTGGCGGCGATCTGCTCGCCGTTTCCGGAGCCGCCGATCACGATGCCGAGGCTGTCCGGGTCGGCGGCCGTCTTCTCGGCCGCCCGCAGGCAGAACGGCGGATAGTCGTCCTGGGCGTCGTAGATGTGAGGACCGCAGTCGACGGCCTCGTGCCCGTGGGCACCGAGCCACTCGACGAGGTGGTTCTTGAGTTCGTAACCGGCATGGTCGGATCCGAGGTACACGCGCATGGTGCGAAGTGTGGCACGGACTTCGGGCGGCGGCGGTCAGCGGGGTCGGGGCCCGTCCCGCGTACGTGATCCGTACGATCCCTGCGGTCCATACCTGACGGCCGATGTCAGGTATACCGGGGAGGCTCCCCTTCGTACCGCTGAGAGCGCCGAGAGCGCCGAGAGCGCCGACGAAGGAGAGCACCCCTCATGGCTTCCGCAAGGGATTCCGCAGCCGAAGGGCCCGCCGGGCCCGCCACCTTCCAGACCGGCTTCCCGATCCGGCCCGAGCGGCTGGTGGAGGCCGCCACGCCCGAGGACGTACGGGAGGCCGTGGCGTACGCCGGCGGGCGCGGGCTCCACATCGCCGCGCACGCCTCCGGCCACGGCCTCCCCGGTCCCGTCGAGGGCGGGGTCCTCGTCGCCACCCGCGCCCTGGACTCCGTCACCGTCGACCCGCTCCGCCGCACCGCCCGGATCGGCGCGGGCGCGAGCTGGGGGCGGGTGATCGAGGCGGCGGCCCCGCACGGGCTCGCCCCGCTCAACGGCTCCTCCCCCTCCGTGGGCGCCGTCTCGTACACGCTGGGCGGCGGGCTCGGGATCCTGGCCCGGGGGTTCGGGTACGCCTCCGACCACGTCCGCTCGCTGGACGTGGTGACCGCCGACGGCACCGCGCGCCGGGTCACGCCGGAGCGCGAGCCGGAGCTCTTCTGGGGGCTGCGCGGGGGCGGGCACCGGCTGGGCCTGGTGACCGGTATGGAGATCGGGCTGGTGGCGGTGGAGCGGCTCTACGGGGGCGCCATCGCCTTCGCCGGGGAGCGGGCGGCCGAGGTGGTGCGCGGCTATCTGGAGTGGACGCGGACCGTGCCGGACACGCTGACGTCCTCGCTGGCCGCGCTCGTCCACCCGGACATGCCGCAACTGCCCGAGGAGCTGCGCGGGCGGTACGTGGTCTCCGTGCGGGTGGCGTTCACGGGGGACGTCCAGGAGGGCGAGCGGCTGGTGGCGCCGCTGCGGGCGATCGGGGCGGCGCCGAGGGGTGGGGGCGGCGCGGCGGGCTCCGCCGTCCTGGCGGACTCGCTGCGGGAGATGCCGTACACCGAGAGCCACACCATCCACAGCGACCCGCCGTTCCCGCACGCGTACTACGGGGACAGCGCGGTGCTCGGGGAGCTGGACGCGGAGCGGACCGTACAGGCCTTCGAACTGGCCGGGCCCCGGGCGCCGATGATGACGGTGGTGCAGCTCAACCACCTGGGCGGGGCGCTGGCGGCGGAGCAGGGGGCGCCGAGCGCCGTGCCGTACCGCGATGCCCGGTTCCTGCTGCGGCTGCTGTCGCCGCTGGACGGTACGGACGTGGGCTCGGTGCGCGCGCTGTACGGGGAGGTGGGGCGGGTGCTGGGGCCGCTCGCCGTGGGGCGTTCGCTGAACTTCTCCTTCGGCGGCGGGGACCGTACCGGCGGTTTCCATGAGCCGGAGACGGCGAAGAGGCTCGCCGGTCTGGTCTCCCAGTACGACCCGGCGGGCCTCTTCGGTGGCCCGTACGGGGCCTGAGTCTTCGGCAGCGGCTCAGCCGCGGTGGCCCAGGAGCTTCCAGGAGGCGGGCAGGGCGCCCATCGCCAGGGCCGCCTTGAGCGCGTCGCCGATCAGGAACGGGACCAGACCGGCCGCGACGGCGGCGCTCAGGGACATGCCGGTGGCGAGCGCCAGGTAGGGCACGCCGACGGCGTAGATGATCGCGGAGCCGATCACCATCGTGCCCGCCGTGCGCAGCACGGAGCGGTCGCCGCCTCGGCGGGCGAGGGCGCCGACCACGGTGGCGGCGAGCAGCATCCCGAGGATGTAGCCGAGGGACGGCATCGCGTAGCCCGAGGTGCCCTCCGCGAACCACGGCATGCCCGCCATGCCGACCAGCGCGTACACCGCCAGGGAGAGGAAGCCCCGGCGGGCGCCGAGCGCGGTGCCGATGAGGAGCGCGGCGAAGGTCTGGCCGGTGACGGGGACCGGGGAGCCGGGGACCGGGACGGCGATCTGGGCCGCGATGCCGGTGAGGGCGGCGCCGCCCAGCACGAGGGCCGCGTCGACGGCGTAGCGGTGCCGGACTGCGGGCAGCAGGTCGGCGAGGACCGCTCCGGAACGGACGGGGGCGGCAGCAGTGCTCATCGGGACTCCGCGGGTGAGGGCAGGTGGGGAGGGACTGCTGCCGACGTTAGCCCAGCAGTGAACGACCGATCACCATCAGCCGCCCACAAAGCGGCGGTTGGCAGGTTGGTGGAGTTCACACAAAGACCCCCGCACAATCGCCTTTCGGCGTGACACTCGTCACGGAGGTGGGGCGGGAGCTGGTCCGTTTTGCCCGGAGGGCGCCGCGGCCCCAGACTGTAGGTTCCCCATAAATGACCCGAGAGTGACCCGCACCCCATGCACGAGGCTCCACCCCCCACGCCGGCCGCCCCCACGCCGGCCGCCCCCGCACCGGCCGTCACCGCACCGGCCGCCCCCGTACCGCTTCCGGTTCCGGTTCCCGCCGAGCCGCTCGCCCACGGACTGAAACAGCGTCACCTCACGATGCTCGGGCTCGGCGGGGTGATCGGGGCCGGACTGTTCGTCGGGTCGGGTGCCGGGATCGCGGTGGCGGGGCCCGCCATCGTCGTCTCGTATCTGATCGCGGGGGCGCTCGCGATGCTGGTGATGCGGATGCTCGGCGAGATGTCCGCCGCGATGCCCGCCTCCGGCTCCTTCTCCGTCCACGCGGAGCGGGCGCTCGGGCGGTGGGCCGGGTTCAGCGTCGGCTGGCTGTACTGGTTCCTGCTGGTGGTGGTCCTCGCCGTGGAGGCGACGGCCGCCGCGCAGATCGCCCACGGGTGGGTGCCGGCGGTCGAACCGTGGGCGTGGGTCCTGCTGTTCATGGTGGTGTTCACCGCGGCGAACCTGACGGCGGTGAAGAACTTCGGCGAGTTCGAGTTCTGGTTCGCCTCCTTGAAGGTCATCGCGATCGTGGTCTTCCTGGGGCTGGGCCTGCTGGCGGTCCTCGGGTGGCTCCCGGACACCGACCCGGTCGGCATGACCAACCTGACCGGCCAGGGGGGTTTCCTGCCGAACGGCTGGGGCGGGGTCGTCTCCGGCGTCCTGACCGTGGTCTTCGCCTTCGGCGGCCTGGAGGTCGTCACCATCGCCGCCGCCGAGACGGACGACCCGGCGAGGGCGGTGGGGCGCGCGGTGCGCAGCGCGGTGGTGCGCATCCTCTTCTTCTACGTCGGTTCGATGCTGGTCATCGTGACCGTGCTGCCGTGGACCGCCCAGCAGGCCGGGCTGAGCCCGTATGTGAAGGTGCTGGACTCGATCGGGGTGCCGCAGGCCGGGCAGATCATGAGCATCGTGGTGTTCGTGGCGCTGCTCTCGGCGCTCAACGCCAACCTGTACGGCTCGTCGCGGATGGTGTTCTCGCTGGCGGAGCGGGGCGAGGCGCCGCGCGGGCTGCTGAAGGTGTCGGGCGGCGGGGTTCCCCGGAGGGCCGTGCTGGCGTCGGTGGCCTTCGGTTTCGTCTCCGTACTGCTCAATCTGTTCTGGCCGGACACCGTGTTCCTCTACATGCTCAACTCGGTCGGCGCGGTGCTGCTGTTCGTCTGGGCGCTGATCGCCGCCTCCCAACTGCGGCTGCGCGCCCGGCTGGAGCGGGAGGCGCCGGCGGCGCTGGCCCTGCGGATGTGGTGCTTCCCGTATCTGACCTGGCTGACGCTGGCCGGGCTGCTGGGGGTGCTGCTGCTGATGCTGACCGACGCCGACGCCCGGCCCCAGGTGCTGTGGTCGGCGGGGGCGACGGCGCTGGTGCTGCTGGTGGCGGTGGGGCGTCAGCGGCGGGAACGTAGGGACGCCGCGTGAACGTAAGGGGTGCCGCGTGAACATGAAGGGGCGTGCGGCTGTCGTCGGCCGGTAGGCGGGTGTGCACCTTGTGTGAGCCTCGTGCCCGTATAGCGGACATCTGTTCCGTGTGAGCGGTGAGGTGCTCAGACTGTGGATCCGTCCCCTGTCTCAGCTATCGAACAGAGTTCGTCCATGCCTCGGGCCTCCTCGCCTCCTCCCGCCGCTGACTCCGCAGCCTCCGCGACTCCCACGCACCCCGGGACCCCCGCGACGGCGACGGCCGACTCCGCGCTCACCCACGGTCTCAAACAGCGGCACCTTTCGATGATCGCCCTCGGCGGGGTGATCGGCGCCGGGCTCTTCGTCGGCTCGGGCGCCGGGATCGCCGCGGCCGGGCCCTCGATCGTCGTCGCGTACGCGCTGTCCGGGCTGCTCGTCATGATGGTGATGCGCATGCTCGGCGAGATGTCGGCCGCCAACCCGGCCTCCGGCTCCTTCTCCGTGCACGCCGAACGGGCGATCGGCCCCTGGGCCGGGTTCACCGCGGGCTGGTCCTTCTGGTTCCTGCTCTGCGTCGCCGTCGGCCTGGAGGGCATCGGCGCCGCCCAGATCGTCAGCGGCTGGCTGCCCGGGACGCCGGAGTGGGCCTGGGTGGCCCTGTTCATGGTGGTCTTCCTGGGGACGAACCTGGCCGCCGTGAAGAACTTCGGTGAGTTCGAGTTCTGGTTCGCCGCCTTGAAGGTCATCGCGATCACCCTGTTCCTGGTGCTCGGCCTGCTGGCGATCCTCGGCGTGCTCCCGGACACGAACGCGCCCGGCCTGTCCAACCTCACCGGCGACGGGGGCTTCCTGCCCAAGGGCATGGACGGCTTCATCATCGGGCTCCTCGCCTCCGTCTTCGCGTACGGCGGTCTGGAGACCGTCACCATCGCCGCCGCCGAGTCCGAGAACCCGGTGCAGGGCGTCGCGAAGGCGGTCCGTACGGCGATGTGGCGCATCGCGGTCTTCTACATCGGCTCGATGGCCGTCATCGTCACCCTGGTCCCCTGGGACAACCCGAAGGTCGCCGAGGTCGGCCCCTTCTACGCGATGCTCGACCACCTCGGTGTCGGCAGCGCCGCGCAGATCATGAACGTGGTCATCCTCATCGCCCTGCTCTCCGCGATGAACGCCAACATCTACGGCGCTTCGCGGATGGCCCGGTCCCTGGTCGCCCGGGGCCAGGGACCGGCGCGGCTCGGCCGGATCTCCTCCGGGGTGCCGCGCAACGCGGTGCTGTTCTCCTCGGTGTTCGGCTTCCTGTGCGTGCTGCTCAGCTACTGGCGGCCGGACGACGTCTTCCCCTGGCTGCTGAACATGATCGGCGCGGTGATCCTGGTGGTGTGGATCTTCATCGCCGTCTCGCAGCTGATCCTGCGCAGCCGCACCGAGCGCGAGGCGCCGGAGACGCTGGTCGTACGGATGTGGCTCTTCCCGGTCCTCACGATCGTCGCCCTGGCAGGCATGGTGGCCATCTTCCTGCTGATGCTGCGCCAGCCGGACACCCGCGACCAGTTGCTGGCCACGGGTGCGCTGACGGTGGTGCTGATCGGCATCGGGGTCGTACGTCAGCGGCGCCAGGGTCGTCAGGGGCACCAGGGGGACGGCGTGGCGGAGGTCCCGGCGCAACGGAAGTAGGCGCTCCTCGTCGCTGTGACCGGGCGGCGGCTCTCTCCGGGCGCCCCGAGCACACCGCCGACGCGTACGCCCACCCCGTACGGCCCGGCCCTCCCCGGGGCCCGGGAGCCGCGGATGGTCGACGCTAGGGTGTTCGATCAGGGTGCGATCGAGGGGGAAGCGTTGAACTCGGGCGAAGAGAAGGAAAGTTGCGCCACCGCAGGAGATCCGGGAAAGCCCGGAGATCCGGGTAAGCCGGGAGGTCCGGGAAAGCCGGGTAGGCCGGGAGATCCGGCAGATCCCGGCACCGTGGGCGGCGCTCCCCTCCTAGCCGGCCGGTGGCTGCCCGCAGTGCTCGGCTGTGTCCTCGCCCTCATCCTCCTCGCGGCCTTCCCGCCCTGGCCCGACACGCTGGTCGACGACCTGGGCAGCACCCCGTGGTGGGTCACCGTTCCGGTGCTGGGTGCGGGGCTGGTGCTCCTCGTGGGCGCCGGTACCCGTCGCAGTGCCGCCTGGGCCCTGCTCCCCCTGGCCGCCGCCTCGCTGCTGGGCGCCCTGGCCTTCCTCACCGCGTCGGGCCCGGCCTCCGGTTCCGGCGGCGACGTGCGCCCGGCCGCTCCCCTCGCGGCGGCTCTGGTCTGCGGCCTCGCGGTGCTGTTCTGCCTGCCGCTGGTCCGGCGGCGCCGTCCGTGGATCGGCCACGCCCACGCACCGGAGCTGCTGCGTCGCCGGGTCCGGACGCTCACCGTGTGCGCGCTCGCCGGAGCGCTCGTCGGCGGGCTGCTCGGCGCGGGCGCGGGCCTCGGTGCGGAGCGCATCCGGGACGTGGCCGCTGCCGCCGCCGCTGCCGAGGAAGAGGAGGAGCCGCTGTTCAACGCCACCTCCGAGCCTCTGGCGGAAGGAAAGAAGCCCTTCACCACCGACATGGAGGTCAATGCCTTCGGGATGCCCCGAATGGAAGAGATCGAGGTGGGCAAGGTGGCCTGGCAGAAGTCCCTGTCCGGCCCGGCGGAACTGAGTGTGTGCCCGGAGAGGAGAGAGGCGAGCGCGTACGAGAACGTCAACGATCTCCCTCCCGACTGGCCGGTCCAAAGCACCCTGGTCACCGTCGAGAAGGTGGCCGGGGGCGATGCGGTCATCGGCCTGGACGCCGCCGACGGCAGCGAACGCTGGCGCTACACCGTGCATGCCGAGGGCGATGTGCGCCTGGGTCAGGTCGGTGTCGGTGAGCGGTGCGACGTGCTGGTCGTCGTCGATCCCGACGTGGTCGTCTCGCTCGACTCCGTCACGGGGCGGGTCCAGGGCACGAGAGAGTTCACGTGGCCGGGTGCGATCAGGGACCGCGAGAAGTGGCGCTCCACACACGCGTGGACCCCCTGGCGCCTGATCCCCGCCTCGGCCCCCTTCTCCCCTTCCACCGGATCCGGCGAGGGCCCCGGAGGCACCGGGTCCCGCCCGGAGGCGGAAGGACAGCTGCTGCTGGCGCTCGGGAGCAGCAACAGCAACTACCTCTGGGCGGGCGGGCTGGACGAGGTCGCCTACCTCAGCGGGCAGAACGGGCTGGCGGCGGTCTACCGCCGGGACGCCTCGCTCGCGGGCCTCAGCGAGCAGCCCGAGGGGCTGTACCCAGGGGCGTGCCAGTACCTGGTGGACTACTCGCCGAGGAAATGGGGCCCCTACCTCCTCCAGTCCGGCTGCACTCAGCCCACGGTGTTCGAGCTGGCACAGCCCGCCCGGCTTCCCGACGGCGGTGCTCCTCTTCCGCTCACCCACCGGGCTCTGCCTTCGCTGGGATGCGCCGGCAGAGCGCACGACCGGTACCAACTGCCCGTCTTCAGCGCCCTGTGGAACGGGTACTCCGATGCCTGGATCGTCGGGGAGTGCCGGACGGAAGGCAAGCAGGACAAGGGAAAGGCTCCGGTCCAGCAGTTGATCAGACTGGACATGGGGGGAACGATGCCGGTGGAGCCGCCGGAGCCCGCCGTCACGCTGCCGGCCGGCGCCGGGGCGATGTTCCCGCACGAGAAGGCGCCCTGGGGGCAGGACTGGTTCTACCTGGAGGACGGCGAGCTGCGCGCGTTGTTCTACGAGCGCAAGGACGATCCGGAGGGCAAGGCCGTGCGGTACGCCGCACCGGACGGCGAACCGCTGTCAGCGGTGGCCTTCCTCGACGCGCAGAAGCAGTACACCGAGAACGGCCTCGCCGTCACGGAGCAGGGGACCGTGGTCACCTTCACCCACGAGAGGATCAGCTCGGGCCTGTACGCCGCGAAACACACCGGCCGGACCACGGTGGCCCGCGGCGCGTGCGCAGGCACCCGGGACCTGCTGGTCGATGCGGTGAGGGAGAGCGTGCTGATGCTGTGCCGGAGCGCCGGGGGGACCGAGGTCACCCTGCTCACCGCCGGCCCCGGCTACGAGCCCGCCTCCTGACTCGTCCTGCGCTGTGGAGGGAACCCGGGGCGGCGGGCCGGAGCCCGTTCCGCCCCGGCGGGGGCTCCCCGGGTCGGCCCGGCGGGGGCTCCCCGGGTCGGCCCGGCGGGGGCTCCCCGGGTCGGTGGTGAACGCCGGCCCGCCGCCCCTCACCGCTCCCTCTCAGCGTGTGGTGCGCCTGCTCGCCGTCTTCTTGGCGGTCTTCTTGGCCGCCGTCTTCTTGGCGGGGGCGGGCAGCGCCGTCTTCTTCGCCGGGGTCCGCTTGGCGGCCGCGCGCTTCGGGGACGCGGCTTCGGCCGCCCCCTCCTCGGTGTCCTCACCGGCGTTCGACAGGGTCCCGGAGCTGCTCTCCAGGTGGGCGCGGACGAACCACTGGAACTGTTCCAGGCCGCGCAGGTGCTCGATGAGCAGGTCCTCGGTGACGGGGTCGATCTCGCCGGTCTTCTCGACCGCCTCGCGGTGGCCCTCGATGATCCCTGTGTAGACCAGGTCCAGGGCGCCGAGGTGGGCGATGGCGTCGGCGCGGCCGACGCTGTAGTCGTCCCAGGTCCGCTCCTTGACCAGGGCGCCGGGCGTGCCCTGCGGCTCGCCGCCCAGGGCCGAGATGCGCTCGGCTGCCGCGTCGGCCATCTCCCGTACGGCGGCGGTCTGCGGGTCGAGCATCTCGTGGACGGCGATGAAGTGCGGCCCGACCACGTTCCAGTGGATGTGCTTCAGGGTCAGGGCGAGGTCGTTGAGCGCGTGCAGGCGCAGCGTCAGGAGGTCGATGACCTGTCGGCCCTCGTCGACGCCGAGGCCGGGGACGGTGTAGCGGGGGGTGCGTGCGGGGGACATGGGGCTCCTCTTCGTGGGGGGCGACGGTGGTGGTGGGGGGGAGGGCGGCGTCGCCGGTGCCGCCCTCGGTCACGGGGAGTGCGGTCTAGCCGACGTCGCCGGTGCCGCCCTCGGTCGGGGTGGCGCCGGGGCGCTCGCCGCCGGGCCGTACGGAGCCGTCGGCGGCCGTGCGGATGCTGGCCAGGGCCGCGTCGGCCACCGCGCGGGGCGTGAGGCCGAACTCCTCGTACAGGCGCTCGTAGTCGGCCGACGCGCCGAAGTGCTCCAGGCTGACCATGCGGCCCGCGTCGCCCACGATGTCCCGCCAGCCCTGGGCCACGGCGGCCTCGACGCTGACCCGGGCCCGTACGGCGGGCGGCAGCACCTCGTCCTGGTACGGATAGGGCTGGTCGGCGAACCACTCACGGCAGGGCATGGAGACCACCCGCGCGTCGTGCCCCTCGGCGGCCAGCAACTCGCGGGCCTCCAGGGCGATGTGGACCTCGGACCCGGTGCCGATGAGGATGACGTCCGGGGTGCCGTTCCGGCTGTCGGCGAGTACGTAACCGCCTCGGGCGGCCTGCTCGGCGGGGGCGTACGCGCTCTCCCCCCGCTCCAGGACGGGCAGCGGCTGCCGGGTCAGGGCGAGGCCGGCGGGCCGGTCGGGGTGCTCCAGGACGGTGCGCCAGCAGACGGAGGTCTCGTTCGCGTCGGCGGGCCGTACGACGTCGAGGCCGGGGATCGCGCGGAGTGCGGCCAGGTGCTCGACGGGCTGGTGGGTGGGGCCGTCCTCGCCGAGGCCGATGGAGTCGTGGGTCCAGACGTAGGTGACCGGGAGCCGCATCAGGGCGGCGAGGCGGACGGCCGGGCGCATGTAGTCGCTGAAGATCAGGAACGTACCGCCGTAGGGGCGGGTGAGGCTCTGGAGCGCGATGCCGTTGAGGATGGCGCCCATGGCGTGCTCGCGGACACCGAAGTGGAGCGTACGGCCGTACGGCTCGCCGGGGAACTCGCCGGTCTGCCTGGACTCCGGTACGAAGGACGGCTCGCCGTCCATGGTGGTGTTGTTGCTGCCCGCGAGGTCGGCCGAGCCGCCCCACAGCTCGGGCAGCACCGGCGCCAGCGCCGTCAGCACCTCGCCGGAGGCCTTGCGGGTGGCGATGCCCTTGGGGTCGGCGTCGAAGACGGGGAGGCTGTCGGTCCAGCCGTCGGGAAGCTTCTGTTCCAGCAGCCGGTCGAGCAGGGCGGCGCGCTCGGGGTTGGCGGAGCGCCACTCCTGGTAGCGGGGCTCCCAGGCACGGTGGGCCTCGGCGCCCCGCTCCCGTACGGCACGGGCGTGTTCCCGTACGTCGTCCTCGACGGTGAAGTCGGCGTCCGGGTCGAAGCCGAGCAGCTTCTTGGTGGCGGCCACCTCGTCGTCGCCGAGGGCGGAGCCGTGGGCCTTGCCGGTGTTCTGCTTGGTGGGCGCGGGCCAGCCGATGATCGTGCGCAGCAGGATCAGGGAGGGGCGGCCGCGCTCGTTCTTCGCGGCTTCGACGGCGGCGAGCAGGGCGTCGACGTCCTCCACGTAGTCGCCGGTGCGGGTGAAGTCGACCGTCTGGACGTGCCAGCCGTACGAGGCGTAGCGGGCGGTCACGTCCTCGCTGAAGGCGATGTCGGTGTCGTCCTCGATGGAGATGTGGTTGGAGTCGTAGAAGACGACGAGGTTGCCCAGCTCCTGGTGACCGGCGAGTGAACTGGCCTCGGACGTCACGCCTTCCATCAGGTCGCCGTCGGAGGCGACGACGTACACGTGGTGGTCGAAGGGGCTGGCGCCGGCGGGCGCGTCCGGGTCGAGGAGGCCGCGCTCGCGGCGGGCCGCCATGGCCATGCCGACGGCGGAGGCGAGCCCCTGGCCCAGCGGTCCGGTGGTGATCTCGACGCCCCGGGTGTGGCGGTACTCCGGGTGGCCGGGGGTGCTGGAGCCCCAGGTGCGCAGCGCCTTCAGGTCCTCCAGCTCCATGCCGTACCCGCTCAGGTACAGCTGGATGTAGAGGGTGAGGCTGGAGTGCCCGCAGGAGAGCACGAAGCGGTCCCGCCCGAGCCACTGGTCGTCGGCCGGGTCGTGGCGCATGACCTGCTGGAAGAGCAGGTACGCCAGGGGCGCCAGGCTCATGGCGGTGCCCGGGTGGCCGTGGCCCGCCTTCTGCACCGCGTCGGCGGCCAGCAGCCGCACGGTGTCGACGGCGCGGACGTCGAGCGGGCCCCAGCCCGCGGCGTCCGCGACCGGCGGGGCCAGCTTCGGGTCACGGGGGTGGGCGGCGCCGGAGTCCTGGGAGGCGTCGCTCCGGGAGGTGTTCGAGGCGTCGGGGGCGTTCGGGGATGGCATCAAGTCCTCCTGGTCGGTGCGGCGGGGGTGGTGCGCGCGGCGCACGCGCGCCCGGCGCGGAAGCAGGCTCGGCGGGCCCCGGGCGACCCGGCCGCCACCGCGCGGACCGCTCGGCCGTATCGCGGGTCCCCCGGGAAGCGGCGTCCAAACATGGGCGCCCGCGGGGAGAGGGGCAGGCGGGAGGCGGCCGTGGAGACAGAGCGCCTTTATAGCAAGAAAAAGGCAGATAATAGGACACCCGACGAGAGCGAGACTCACCCATCCGCGCCGGACGGGCCCGCCACCCTCACTCCCCTCCGCTCCCCTCCACCCCCTCCGCTCTCCACCCTCCCCGCCCCGAGCCCTAGGCCGAAGGGCTGATCACTTCACCAGCCCTCCTGCTGTTAGCCTGCTCTTGCATATAGATTGCAATAACAACTGGACGGCATTCCCAGCAGTCGGAGGGCTCGCATCATGGCCACGTACACGCTCCCGGAACTCCCGTACGACTACGCGGCGCTCGAACCGGTCATCAATCCGCAGATCATCGAGCTGCACCACGACAAGCACCACGCCGCCTACGTCAAGGGAGCGAACGACACCCTGGAGCAGCTGGAAGAGGCTCGCGACAAGGAGGCCTGGGGAGCGATCAACGGCCTCCAGAAGAACCTCGCGTTCCACCTCTCCGGCCACATCCTGCACTCGATCTACTGGCACAACATGACCGGTGACGGCGGCGGCGAGCCGCTCGCGGCGGACGGCGTGGGCGACCTCGCCGACGCGATCACCGAGTCCTTCGGCTCCTACGCCGGCTTCAAGTCCCAGCTGACGAAGGCCGCGGCCACCACGCAGGGCTCCGGCTGGGGCGTGCTCGCGTACGAGCCCGTCAGCGACAAGCTCATCGTCGAGCAGGTCTACGACCACCAGGGCAACGTCGGCCAGGGCTCGGTCCCGATCCTGGTCTTCGACGCCTGGGAGCACGCCTTCTACCTTCAGTACAAGAACCAGAAGGTGGACTTCATCGAGGCGATGTGGCGGGTCGTCAACTGGCAGGACGTGGCGAAGCGTTACGCCGCCGCCAAGGAGCGCGCGGACGTACTGCTGCTCGCCCCCTGACCCGGCTCCCGATTCCGGTTCCTGACCCGGCTCCTGACTCCGGCTCCTGACCCCGGTTCCTGATTCCGGTTCCTGATTCCGGCTCCCGATTCCGCCACGGCGGACAGCACGTCCTGCCTCGTGATCGTCTTCTCAACCTTCACTTCGGCAGGCGGATGAACGGCAAGCCCCCGCGAGGACGTGACTCGCGGGGGCTTTCCCATGCCCTCCCGCGAGAGACTCCCGCCGCACCCGCCCGGAGCTGCGCCATCGCCCCCGAGGCCACCCCCACCGGGCCCGGCGGAACACCAAGTCGGCCCGCGTTCAAGAAAATTGGTCCAGACGAACGCCTTGACGGGCCCGTGGCGTGCTTCTTAAATCACTATCGCCAACTGTTGAACACAGCACGCCCTCACGATCACCACATCACTTCACTTCGTGTCCTCTCACGGTCATCTGCACCTCGACACTGATCATGGACACGCCACTTCTCTCCCCACACGAAAGAGATGTGATCACCCCGTGCGCACGTCCTGGCGCCACAGACCCCTCATCTGGCTGACGGCGGCCGCCTGCCTCGGCCTCGCCGCCCTCACCCCGACCGCCGTGCAGGCCGCCCCCGCCCCGGCTCCCATCACCACCACCGCCGTGGTCTTCGAGGAGAACTTCGACGGCCCGGCCGGCTCCGGCGTCAACACCTCCAGGTGGCAGCTGGAGGCCGGCGACAACGTCAACAACCACGAGCGCCAGTACTACACCTCGGGCACCAACAACGCCGCGCTCGACGGCCAGGGCAACCTCGTCATCACGGCGAAGAGGGAGAACCCGGCCAACTACAACTGCTGGTACGGGCGGTGCGAGTACACCTCGGCCCGCCTCAACACGGCCGGCAAGTTCACCGCCCAGTACGGGCACATCGAAGCACGCATGAAGCTCCCCCGCGGCCAGGGCATGTGGCCCGCGTTCTGGATGCTCGGCAACGACTTCGGCAACGTCGGCTGGCCGCAGAGCGGCGAGATCGACATCATGGAGAACGTCGGCTTCGAGCCGGGCACCGTGCACGGCACGCTGCACGGACCGGGCTACTCCGGCTCCGGCGGCATCGGCGCCGGCTACACCCTGCCCGGCGGCGCGGCCTTCGCGGACGCCTTCCACACCTTCGCCATCGACTGGAGCCCCAACTCCATCAGGTGGTCCGTGGACGGGAACGTCTACCAGACGCGCACCCCCGCCGACCTCGGCGGCAGGCAGTGGGTCTTCAACAAGCCCTTCTTCCTCATCCTGAACCTCGCGGTCGGCGGCTACTGGCCCGGCGACCCCAACGGCTCCACGCAGTTCCCCCAGCAGCTCGTCGTGGACTACATACGGGTGACCACCGACGGCGGCACCACCCCGCCGCCCACCGGCAACAAGACCATCCGGGGCATCGGCGGCAAGTGCCTCGACGTGGCGGGCGCCAGCTCCGCCAACGGGACCGCCGTGCAGCTCTACGACTGCAACGGCACCGCCGCCCAGCAGTGGGACGTACGCTCCGACGGCACCGTCCGGGCCCTCGGCAAGTGCCTCGACGTGACCGGCAACAGCACTGCGGACGGAGCACCGCTCCAACTCTGGGACTGCAGCGGCGGCCCGAACCAGCGGTGGACCGTGACCGGAGCGCGCGACATCGTCAACCCACAGGCGGACAAGTGCGTGGACGCCACCGGCGGCTCCTCCGCCAACGGCACCCGCGCCCAACTGTGGTCCTGCACGGGCGCCGCCAACCAGAAGTGGACGGTCGCCTGAGCGCGGGCGCCCGGCAAAGCGGCATCGCCCGGCGGAGCCGTACCACCCGGCTGACCTCCTGCCCCGCCGACCGGCACCGCCCCCGCACGGACTGACCCACACAACGCACCACATGCCCGCCCGAGGCTGCATTGCGGCCCCGGGCGGGCACTTCGACGACGTCGCGGGCAGCCGGGCCACCCACCACTTCAGCCGCCGAAAGTACCGGCCTTCACGCCGTCGATGAACGCGGCCCAGTCGCCGGGCCCGAAGAACTGAAGCCCGCCGGCCGGATTCTTGCTGTCCCGCACGGCCCGGCCGCCGTCAGCGGTGCGGGCGACCTCGACGCACTCCTGCTGACCACCCTGCGAAGCGCTGGACTTCTTGAACTCGGTGACGATCTTCTGGCTGGTCATGTCGGCTCTTTCTCTGACTCGGGGAGGCTGGCGAGACACTCACGCAGGAACGTGAGACTTTGTGCGGGCGTCAGGGCATCTGATCGAAGGGCTTCGAAAATCTGGGCGTGCATGGCCATCTCCTCCAGATCCTCGATGATGACCGTGCTGGTCGTACCATCGAAGGCGACCGCACCGGGCGCCGGTTCGGGGGCGAAGTGGTACATGACGAAGTGAGAGGTCATGTGCGCCGCCTGCCACGCCGAAGCCGGCAGCACCTGCACGCTGACGTTCTGACGCTGCGCCACGTTCAGGATATGGAGAAGTTGATCACGGTGCGCCTTCACCGAGGGCATCGGCGCCGTCAGGGCCGGCTCCCAGATGACAGCGGCGAACCGAGCTCCGCCCTCTTCGATCTTCTTCCGCCGCACACGGCGAATCGCCACCATCTCGTCAACGGCATCAGACGCATGGGCGGTCAGGCTCGCAGCGAGCAGGGCTCTCAGATAGTCGTCGGTCTGCAACAGTCCCGGAAGAAATAGCGGCTGCCAGGTGCGGATGTACGTGGCGTCGGATTCGAGCGTGATGACGTCCGCGTACTCCGGCTTCGCAGCCCACTCGTAATCCAGCCACCAGCCACGCTTGTTGGAGTCCCGCGCAAGCTGCTCCAAGCGCTCGTAGACAGCCTTGTCCTCCACTCCGTAGAGCTCCAGCAGCAGGCGCACATCCCCAGGGCGCGCTGACACCTGCCCAGCCTCGATCCTGCTGATCTTCGCCTTGGAACCCGCGATGTGCTCCGCAGCGTGCATCTGGTCGAGCCTGGCTGCCTCGCGGTAGCGCCTGAGTTCGGATCCCAACCGCCTACTGCGCACGGTAGGGCGTCCACCTGCGGGCATGTCCCCTCCTCTTACTGTCCGTGACCAGTCTGCACGCCAACGGGCGGTAAGCGCCAGACGGTTGCCTTTTCAGTGAGATGCAACTTCTCGATATCGTTCGATTGCACCATGCCAGCTTCTCGCTCTACCGTGGATTGCGTCACACCAAGTGCCGATTCTGGCACGTCTGGTGATCATGGTTCCGCCTGCCCACGACCTTGGGGGACACATGTCCGGGCGCACAGACAGCAAGAGGTTCCGGGTCCGCAGGGACTCCATTCCCGCCGCTCGGCGGCACGTCAGAACGGTCCTGGTCGGGTGGAAGCTCGGCGGCCTGGTGGACGACGCGTCGCTGATCGCCAGCGAGTTGGCCACCAACGTCATCACCCACGCCAAGGGCACCGGCGACTACTTCGAGTTGGGGTTACGGCGCCGAAGCGGCGTGCTGATCCTGGAGGTCGCCGACTCCTACCAGTGGCTGATGCCGGAACTCCGCAAGCCCACCGACGACGACACGTCGGGCCGAGGCCTCCTCATCGTCGACGCGCTCGCCGAGCGGTGGGGCGTGCGACCGCGCAACCCCGGAAAGACCGTTTGGGCTCAACTGCCCACCGGCAACGCTCCCCTGTGAAGGGCCCTCCACCCCACGCGCACGCACCTGCCCGTCCCCCGCCCCGGCCCTTCGCCGAACTGGTACGTATCGAGGCCGACCCCGTGGTCGGCCGGGCAGTCGCTTCCGCCCTCAAGGCCGCCGGGTACGCCCCGTGCCTGATCGCCAGGGACGGCCTGCGGGGAGATCCGGACGGGGCGCGTACGAGACCGGTTGATCGCCACGTGCTCTTTGCTCAGGCGGGCCCCTGCGCTCCCCCGGATGCCACCGCGCACGCCTCCTCGTCGGTCACCCCCGCCGCCGCTGTGCCTTCGATCAGTGCGTCCAGCCGGTCTCGGGCGGCGAGAAGGCCGGCGACGGCCTCGTCGATGCGGGCCCGTTCGCGGTCCAGGTAGGGGAGGGCGCTGGAGCAGGCCGGTTCCTGGATGCGGTCCTCGTCGACCATGCAGGGCAGTAGTTCAGCGATGGTGACGGTGTTGAGGCCTGCGGCCAGCAACATGCGGATGCTCCGTACGGTGACGACGTCCGCTTCCTCGTACTCGCGGTAGCCGCTGGGGCGGCGAGCCGGCCGGAGCAGGCCCTGCTCCTCGTAGTAGCGCAACAGACGCTGGCTGACGCCGGTCCGCCGGGCGAACTCCCCCATGAGCATATGACGACCACCACGTTGGGTTGACTCTCACACCGATGTGAGACAGCAGTCTATTCCGCATGACACATCAGCCATCAACTCAGCTGTCGCTCCCACCCGTTACCGTCATCGGACTCGGCCCCATGGGGCTCGCTCTCGCCGGAACCCTGCTGCGGAGCGGCCATCCCACCACCGTCTGGAACCGCACTCCCGAGAAGGCCCGCGATCTCGTCTCCCGGGGCGCGCGCCTCGGGGTGTCCGTGGCCGATGCCGTAACCGCCAGTCCCCTCACCCTCGTATGCCTGAAGGATTACGCGTCGCTGTATGAGGTGCTCGATCCCGCGGCCGGAACGGTGTCGGGCCGGGCGCTGGTCAACCTCAACTCCGGCACGCCTCAAGAAGCGCACACGGCAACCGAATGGGCGGCCGAGCGTGGCGCCGGGTATCTCGACGGCGCGATCATGGTGCCGCCGCCCCTCGTCGGGGACCCGGGGTCCGTCTTCCTCTACAGCGGTCCGCGCGAGGTCTTCGACGCCCACCGGGCCACGCTGGAGAGCCTGGGCGACCCCCGCTACCTCGGCGACGACCCCGGGCTGGCCGTGCTCCACAACGCGGCGCTGCTCGGCCTCATGTACGCGACCATGAACGGATTCCTGCACGCCACCGCGCTGGCCGGCTCGGCGGGTGTGCCGACGGCGGAGTTCGCCGATCTCGCGGTCAACTGGTTCCTGCCCACGGTGGTGAACTCAACCCTGGCCGAGCACGCGCCGGACCTCGACGCGGGCCACTATCCGGGCGACCTCGGCACCCTGGAGATGAACCTGAACGCCCTGGACCACATCGCCCGCACCTGCGTGGAACAGGGCGTGCACGCCGAGCAGCCCCGGCTGATGCGGGAGATCGCGGCGCAGGCCATCGGCGACGGCCATGGCGGCTCGAACTACCTGGCCGTGTTCGAGGTCTTCAAGAAGGCGGCTGCTTCGGCCACCTGAAGGCCGGCCGCCGGGTCGGAGAGGGCGGGGTCGGCGGTGACCGGGGCAGGGCGCGGGCCGAGGTCAGGGCGTCGGTCAGATCGGTGAGCGGGGCGTCCACCGTGGCCCTCGGGCCCGCCCGGCGCGCCCTGGCCCTGCCCCCGCCCCACCTCCCCGACCGGCAATCCACGTGCCGTCCCGTCGCTCCGCGTGGTACTCCTCGCCGTATGGGAGATCTCGTGACAGCGCGGCTCGTGCTGCATCCGATGACCGTTGACGAAGCTGGGCGGCTGGTGGCGGGCGAGTCGCCCGGCGAAGACCGGTGGGCGCCCGGGTACCCCACCGACGGGGACGTGGTCGCCGCCACGCGCCTGCTGAACACCTGCGCGGACACCGGGGACCCCCAGCCGTTCGGCAACTATGAGATCCGTCGCCGCGAGGACGGCCTGGCGATCGGCGGTCTGGGCTTCCACAGCCCCCCGGACGAGCACGGCAGCGTGACGATCGGCTACGGCATCGTCCCGTCGGCGCAGGGCCAGGGGTACGCGTCCGAAGCCCTGCGCGGACTGCTGCTCTTCGCGCGGTCGCACGGCGCCGCCCGGGTGAAGGGCGACGCCGACCACGACAACATCGCGTCCCAGCGCGTCATGATGGCGGCCGGGATGCGGGCGGTCGGAGAGGACGACCGGGTCAGGTACTTCGAGACCGACTGGACCGACACGGCTGCGACACCTGACCCGCGCGCCTAGGGAGCGCCCGGCCCGGAACCACCGGACACTCCCGCTCAAGGAGCGCCCGGCCCGGACCCCCCGGACACTCCCGCATAAGGAGCGCCCGCCCCCGAACCGCCGGGCACGTCCTCCCCGGACACGCCCGCCTAGTGCATCCCGGCGTCTCCCAGACAGAACTCGTTGCCCTCCGGGTCCTGGAGGGTGGTCCACGCCCCCGGCTCCGTGTACTCGCCGATCACCGTCGCGCCCAGCTTCACCAGGCGCTCCACGTCGGCCGGGCGGTCGGGCGAGGAGAAGTCGACGTGCACCCGGTTCTTGGTCACCTTGGATTCGGGCACCCGTTGGAAGCCGAGCACCATCGGTGTCGTGGCGAGGATGACGAACTCACCCTCGTGATCCTGTGCCACCTGGACGCCCAGGGCCTCGGCCCACCAGGCGGCGAGCGCGCGGGCGTCGGTGCAGTCGATCGTGACCATCTCAGCTGCGATTCGCATGCCTGTCACCGTACGACCCGCCACTGACAACGGGCCGGGAGCACGCGCGTACCCCCGGCCCGCGGCCGCCGAAAGGAGCCTCAGTCGAAGATCGGGCCCTGCGTGCGGGTCCGCTTGATCTCGTAGAACCCCGGGATGGAGGCGACCAGCAGCGTGCCGTCCCAGAGCTTCGCCGCGTCCTCGCCCTTGGGGGCGGGGGTGACGACGGGGCCGAAGAAGGCGACCTGCTCGCCGTCCGCGCCGGGCACGGCGATGACGGGGGTGCCGACCTCCTGGCCGACCTTGTCGATGCCCTCCTTGTGGGAGGCGCGCAGCTGCGTGTCGTACGTGTCCTTGTCCGCGTACTCCAACAGGTCCTCGGGCAGGCCGACGTCCTTCAGGGCGCCGGCGACGGCCTCGAGGGTGGGGCCCTCGCCGTTGTTGTGGATGCGAGTGCCGAGGGCCGTGTAGAGGGGGCCGACGACGTCGTCGCCGTGGAGCTGCTGGGCGGCGACGACGACCCGTACCGGGCCCCACGCCTTGTTCTCCAGCAGGTCGCGGTACTCCTCGGGCAGTTCGTCCAGCTTGTCCTCGTTCAGGACGGCCAGGCTCATCACGTGCCAGCGGACCTCGATGTCGCGGACCTTCTCGACCTCGAGGATCCAGCGGGAGGTCATCCACGCCCACGGGCAGAGCGGGTCGAACCAGAAGTCGGCCGGGGTCTTGCCGTTCGCGGGGGTGTTCTGGGACATCTCTCTCCTCAGGAAAGGCCAGTTGCTGCTGTGGTCCAGAACACCTCCGCGGGACCTCCCATTCCCGGACCGCGCGGTACGGGAGCACCGGATACCGGTCACCGGAGACGCGTGCAAGGATCAATGGGTTCGAACACGACACATGACGCGCGTCACGAAGGAGTGCCCGTGCCCGGTGAAAACCTGTCCCGCGACGAGGCCCAGAAGAGGGCCGAGCTGCTGACCGTCGACGGTTACGAGGTCGAGCTCGACCTGCGTTCCGCCGTCGGCGAGCCCGAGGGGGCCGACGGGGGCGACGGGGACGCCGGTCCGCGGACGTTCCGGTCGCTCACCACCATCCGGTTCCGCTCCGCCGTCGCGGACGCCTCGACCTTCGCCGACCTGGTCGCGCCCGGTGTGGACGCCGTGACGCTGAACGGGAAGGCCCTCGACCCCGCCGCCGTCTTCGACGGGGCCCGGGTGGCCCTGGACGGGCTCCTGGAGGGCGAGAACGTCCTCGTGGTGGACGCCCGGTGCGCGTACAGCAGGACCGGCGAGGGCATGCACCGCTTCGTCGACCCGGAGGACGGCGAGGTCTACCTCTACACGCAGTACGAGCCGGCCGACGCCCGCCGGGTCTTCGCCAACTTCGAACAGCCCGACCTGAAGGCCCCCTACCGTTTCCAGGTGACCGCCCCCGCCGGCTGGCGGGTCTGGTCCAACGGGGCCGAGGAGTCGCACGAGGGCGGGGTGTGGCGGTTCGCGGAGACGAAGCCGATCTCCACGTACATCACGGCCGTCGTCGCCGGTCCGTACCACTACGTGACCGATCACTACAGCCGTACGTTCGACGACGGCACCACCCTGGAGATCCCGCTCGGCGCGATGTGCCGCAAGGGGCTCGCCAAGCACTTCGACGCGGACGACGTCTTCCTGGTCACCAAGCAGGGCCTGGACTTCTTCCACGACAACTTCGACTACCCGTACCCCTTCGGGAAGTACGACCAGGCGTTCGTGCCGGAGTACAACCTCGGGGCGATGGAGAACCCGGGCATGGTCACCTTCCGCGAGGAGTACATCTTCCGCGGCAAGGTCACCTCGGCGGCCTACGAGCGGCGCGCCAACGTCATCCTGCACGAGATGGCGCACATGTGGTTCGGCGACCTGGTCACCATGGAGTGGTGGGACGACCTGTGGCTGAAGGAGTCCTTCGCGGACTTCATGGGCTCCTTCTCGATGGTGGAGGCGACCCGCTTCACCAACGGCTGGATCACCTTCGCCAACAACCGCAAGGCGTGGGCCTACCGCGCCGACCAGCTGCCCTCCACGCACCCGATCACGGCCGACATCCGTGACCTGGAGGACGCCAAGCTGAACTTCGACGGCATCACGTACGCCAAGGGCGCCTCCGTACTGAAGCAGCTCGTGGCGTACGTGGGACGCGACGCCTTCCTTGAGGGCGCGCGGCGCTACTTCAAGAGCCACGCGTACGGCAACACGCGCCTGGGTGACCTTCTTTCGGTGCTGGCGGAGACCTCGGGGCGTGACATGACGGCCTGGTCGCGCTCGTGGCTCCAGACGGCCGGCGTCAACGTGCTGACGCCCGTCGCGGCGTACGACGCGGCCGGGACGCTCACCGAGCTGACCGTCGTCCAGGAGGCCGCCGCCTCCCACCCGGAGCTGCGCCCGCACCGGGTCGCCGTCGGCCTGTACCGGCTCACGCCCGAGGGTGAGCTGACGCGTTACGCCCGCGCCGAGGTGGACGTGGCCGGGGAGCGCACGGTGGTGAAGGAGCTGGCCGGGGCGGAGCGGCCCGACCTGATCCTGGTCAACGACGACGACCTCACGTACTGCAAGGTCCGCTTCGACGAGGGGTCCCTGGCCACCCTCCGCGACCACCTGGGCTCCATCACCGACCCGCTGGCCCGCGCCCTGTGCTGGTCGGCCCTGTGGAACCTGACCCGGGACGCGGCTCTGCCCGCCCGCGACTTCGTCGCGCTGGTGCTGGCGCACGCCGGGCGGGAGAGCGACATCGGGGTCCTCCAGATGCTGCACGCCTGGGCGCAGTCGGCGCTGGTGAACTACGCCGCCCCCGCCTGGCGCGAGGAGGGCGGCCGGGCGCTGGCCGAGGGCGCGCTGCGCGAGCTGCGGCAGGCCGAGCCGGGCAGCCAGCACCAGCTGACGTGGGCCCGCTTCTTCGCGGCCGTCGCGGGCTCCGAGGCGGACTTCCAGCTGCTGGGCGGGCTGCTGGAGGGTACGGCCCGGATCGAGGGCCTGGAGATCGACCAGGAGCTGCGCTGGACCTTCCTCTCGCCGCTCGCCTCGCACGGCGTGGCGGACGAGGCGGCGATCGACGCCGAGCTGGCCCGCGACGACACGGCGTCCGGCAAGCGCCACCACGTGCGGTGCCTGGCCTCGCGCCCGTCCGAGGCGGTCAAGGCGCAGGCGTGGGCGGCGGTCGTGGAGTCGGACAAGCTCTCCAACGCCCTGGTCGAAGCGACGATCGCGGGGTTCGAGCAGCCCTCGCAGCGGGAGTTGCTGACCCCGTACGCGAGCCGCTACTTCGAGGTGATCGAGCGGGTCTGGGCGGAGCGGTCCATCCAGATCGGCATGCACGTGGTGAGGGGGCTCTTCCCCGCTCTCCAGGACAGCCCCGAGACCCTCGCGGCGACCGACGCCTGGCTCGCCGGCCACGCGGAGGCCGCTCCGGCGCTGCGCCGGCTGGTGCTGGAGGCCCGGGACGACCTGGCGCGGGCGCTGCGCGGGCAGGAGTGCGACGCGCGGGCGTAGGCGGGCAGGCCCAAGGGGCGCGCGGAGTCGGTGTGTGCGCGGCGCGAAAGCGGCGCTCGCACACCTGCCCCGACGCGCCCCTCCCATTTCCGGCGCGACGCCCCTTTTCGGCTGTCGAACATCCGTACTTTAGGGCGTTGTTGTCCTGGATTGTCGACGGATGTGTAACAGGGGTTAGGGCACCCTGCGTTGGCGGGAAATCATCGACCATGACCCAGAACACCCCGCTCTCCCCTCTGTTCCCCCGCCCCCTGCACCACCTCCAGGACGTGACGCACCGCGTCCTGTCCGCCGCCCAGCTCCGGGCTCGGGGCGTCTCCGCCGCGCAGACGTCCGCGCAGTGCCTGCCCGGCGGCCGCTGGCAGCACCTGCTGCCGGGGGTCTACCTGCTGCACCCGGGCCCGCCCAGCGGCCAGGAGCGGCTGCGCGGCGCCCTGTTGTACGCGGGGCGCCCGCCGGCCTCCGCCCGGCGCACGCCCCCGGAGCCGTCGGACGCGGGGTTCGGCGAGGCGATGGTGACCGGGCCGGCGGCGCTCGCGCTGTACGGCTTCGCCACGGGAGGGGACCTCGGGTCGCTGCACCGCATCGACGTCCTGGTGCCGCGCACCCGGCGGCTGCGCTCGACCCGGTTCGTGGAGGTGGTGCGGGGGACCGCGCTGCCCGCTCCGGTGCGGCTGGCCGGGGTGCCCGTCGCCCCGGTGGAGCGGGCGCTGGCCGACACGGTGGCGGGCATGGCCGAGGCACAGGACGTGGCCCGGCTGCTGACCGAGGCCGTACGGGCCGGGCACAGTGAACCGGCCGCCGTGGTGCGGGAGCTGAGCGCGGCGAAGCTGCTGGGGCGGCCCGCGGTGGCGCGTGCGGTGGACGCGCTGCTGGCGGAGGGGCGGGCGGTCGCGGAGGAGCGGCTGTACGCGATGGTGCGCGAGCACGGACTGCCCGAACCGCTGTGGAACGTCGGCCTCCGGCTGCCGGGCGGGCCGGAGCTGGGCGAGGTGGACGCGTACTGGCCGGATCTCGCCGTCGCCGTCGAGCTGGACACCCGGGCGCCCCGGTTCGGTGCGCCGGGCGAAGGGCCGTGGGAGGTGAACCGGGGTCCGGAGCGCGCGGAGGACCCCCAGTGGTCCGCGTACGCCGCCAAGCGGGACCGCTTGGAGCGGCTGGGGGTCACGGTCGTCCACCTCACCCCGAGGAAGCTGCGCGAGGCGATGGACCAGCAGGCCACAGTGGTGCGCACGGCGCTGATGGCGGCGGGCGACCGGGAGCCGGCCGCGTACGTGATGGTGCTGCCCCGTTGAGACGGGGGCCCGCGGCGGCCCGGTGCCACTGGTCCGGACCACATGCCCGGAATCTATGATTCCCCCCTGCGCTTTCGCCTCATTCGTCCCTCGTGACGCATCGTGCCCCGTGGCGGATCTATGCCATGTACCTGTCTCGTCTCCGTCAACTCTCCACAAAGCCCTGTCATTTACGACAGGGTGAGCGGTCATCCGGTACCGAATTCCGGACTCTCTCTTTCAATTACAGGGATGCTGATGACCAAGGAATCCCCCAGCTCCATACCCGGGGCGAGGCGCGCCGCGCGTATCGCGGCCGCTGCCGGCCTGGCTGCCGCCCTCGCGGCCTCCAGCGCCGCGCCGGTGTTCGCCGCCGACGACCCGGCACCGGCACCCGTCAAGCCGGCCGCCACGAGCGACCGGGGCGACAAGCTCGGCAAGGCCGACGCCGAAGTTCTGGCGAAGGCCGAGGCCAAGGGCGAGAAGAACATCACGATGATGATCGCCACCACTCCGGGGGCGACCGAGCAGGTCACCGAGCAGCTGGACGCCGTCAAGGGCTCCGTGCTCGGCCAGACCTACGACAAGCTCGGCTACGTACGGGCGACGGTGCCGACCAGCACCGCCGAGGCCACCATCGAGGCGGCCTCCAAGCTCAAGTCCGTTCTCGGCATCGATCTCAAGCAGGAGATCAAGCTGGACGACCCGACGCCCTCGGGCGACCGGGCCGCGGGGGCCAAGCAGCTGAAGGCCACGGGCAGTTACCCGGCGCCGGGCAAGAAGACCCCGGCCGCCAACCCGTACAACCCGTCCTTCGAGACGGGCGCGGTCGAGTTCGTCCAGAAGAACCCGAAGGCCGACGGCCGCGGGATCACCATCGGTGTCCTGGACTCCGGTGTCGACCTCGGCCACCCGGCGCTGGCGAAGACCACCACCGGCGAGCGCAAGATCGTCGACTGGGTGACCGCGACCGACCCGGTCAACGACGGCGACGGCACCTGGCTGCGGATGTCCCAGACCGTCACCGGTCCGACGTTCACCGCCGGCGGCCAGACCTACTCGGCGCCCGCGGGCACCTACCGGTTCGCCACCTTCGCCGAGGCGGCGACCACCGGCGGCGACATGGCGGGCGACCTCAACCGCGACGGTGACACCACCGACGTCTGGGGCGTGCTCTACGACCCGGTCACCGGCACCGTCCGGGTCGACCTGAACAGCAACGCCAACTTCTCCGACGACGCGGTGCTCAAGCCGTACAAGGAGAAGTTCCAGGTCGCCTACTTCGGTCAGGACGACCCGCGCACCGAGGTCGTCGAGCGCATCCCGTTCGTCGTCGAGACCCGCAAGAACGTGGTCTACAACGCGTCGGGTGACAAGTCCGACTACGTCAACATCGGCGTGATCGAGGGCTCGCACGGCACGCACGTCGCGGGCATCACCGCGGCCAACGGCCTGTTCGGCGGCAAGATGAACGGCGCGGCGCCCGGCGCCAAGGTCGTCTCCTCGCGCGCCTGCACCTGGTCCGGCGGCTGCACCAACATCGCGCTGACCGAGGGCATGATCGACCTCGTCGTCAACCGCGGCGTCGACATCGTCAACATGTCGATCGGTGGCCTGCCGCCGCTGAACGACGGCAACAACGCCCGCGCCGAGCTCTACAAGCGCCTCGTCGACATCTACGGCGTCCAGCTCGTCATCTCGGCCGGCAACAGCGGCCCGGGGCTCAACACCATCGGTGACCCGGCCCTGGCCGACCACGTCATCTCGGTGGGCGCGTCGATCTCCAAGGAGACGTGGGCCGCGAACTACGGCTCCAGCGTCACCAAGAAGTACGACCTGCTCCCCTTCTCCTCGCGCGGTCCGCGTGAGGACGGCGGCTTCACGCCGACCATCTCGGCTCCGGGTGCGGCGATCAACACCACCCAGACCTGGGCCGAGGGCGGTCCGGTCAAGGAGGCGGGCTACTCCCTGCCGGCCGGCTACTCGATGCTCCAGGGCACCTCGATGGCCTCGCCGCAGGCCGCCGGTGCCGCGGCTCTGCTGCTCTCCGCCGCGAAGCAGAAGGGCCTGGAGCTGCCCCCGGCCGACCTCCGGGTCGCGCTGACCAGCTCGGCGACCCACATCAAGGACGTGCCCGCGCACGCCCAGGGTTCCGGTCTGATCGACATCGTCGGTGCCTGGAAGCTCATCACCAAGAAGGGCAACCCGGCGCACGAGTACAAGGTGAAGGCCCCGGTCGACACCGCGATCGACTTCGCGCTCAAGGACCCGGGCTTCGGCACCGGCCTCTACGACCGTGAGGGCGGCCTCAAGGTCGGCGAGACGAAGGTCTACGAGATCACCGTCACCCGCACCACGGGACCGGACCGCAACGTCCAGCACAAGCTGTCGTGGAAGAACAACAACGGCACCTTCAAGCTGAGCAGCCCCCAGTACGTCTCGCTGCCGCTGGACGTCCCGGTGAAGCTGAAGGTCACGGCGAAGGCCAAGACCGCGGGCGTGCACAGCGCCATCCTGGAGCTGGACGACAGCAAGACCATCGGCATCGACCACCAGGTCCTGTCCACGGTCGTCGTCGCCCACGAGCTGAACCACCCCGGTTACGCGTTCAAGTCGTCGAGCTCGGTGCAGCGCAACGGCACCACCTCGTACTTCTTCAACGTGCCCGAGGGCGCCAAGACCCTCGAGGTCGCCATCAGCGCGCTGCGCTCGGGCAGCCAGACCCGGTTCATCGCCCTGCACCCGTACGGGACGCCGGTCGACCCGACCTCCACGGTCAACTGCTACCCGAACTACGAGAACCCGGCCAACACCTGCCGCCCGGACGTGCGGTCCTACAAGGACCCGTACCCCGGCGTGTGGGAGATCGAGGTCGAGGCGCGCCGTACGTCGCCGCTGCTGGACAACCCGTTCAAGCTGGACGTCTCGCTGCTCGGCGCCTCCTTCGACCCGGCGGTGCAGACCATCGCCGAGGCGAAGATCGGTGCTCCGGCCGCGGTGAACTGGACGGTCACCAACGGCGCGGCGGCTCTTGAGGGCAAGCTCAAGGGCGGCGCGCTCGGCTCGGCCAAGGTGGACAAGCCGTCGATCTCCACGGGCGAGACCCGGCAGACCACGGTCACCATCGGTGCGGGCGTCGAGAAGCTCGACTTCGCCATCGGCGGTACGTCGGACGCCAACGCCGACCTCGACCTGTACGTCTTCCGGGGCGCCACCCAGGTCGGCAGCGGCACCACCGCCGGCTCGGAGGAGAAGGTCAGCCTGGCCAACCCGGCCGCCGGTACGTACACGGTCATCGTCGAGGGCTACTCGGTTCCGTCCGGGTCGACCACGTACGACTACCGCGACGTGTACTACTCGGCCTCGCTCGGCACCCTGAAGGTCGACGCGTCGAAGACCTACAACCTGGCGAACGGCGCCTCCGCGCAGGCCGCCGCCGAGGTCGTGGTCGCCGGTGCGGCTCCCGAGGGCCGGCAGTTCTTCGGCGAGGTCCAGCTTGTCAACGCGCGCGGCACCGCCGCGGGCACCGGCAGCGTCGTGATCGAGAAGGTCACGCCGTAACGGATCGCTCCTGAGGAATCCGACGGACCGGTCCTGAGAGACCCGACGGATCGGTCCTGAGGAACCCGAGGGATCGGTCCTGAGAAACCCTGATCGATCCTGATCGGCAGCGGGGCGGGCGCTCATCACGAGCTCCCGCCCCGCTGTCGTGTGTCCACCGCGCGTGTTCATCGCGCTGTCCACCGCGCGTGTTCATCGTCACACCGGGACCGGGCCGCCGCAGATGTTCCCCTTGGCACACACGGCCGATGCAGAATCTGCGGTCATCGCGCGATGAGTCCGCAGGTCGGACAATGGATTGGACAAGCCGGGGCCGGTCATACGCATCATGGAGCGGCAAACGGGCCGCGCACGCGTACAGCTCACGTACAGAGGAGTCCCAGTGAAGGTCGGAATCGTCGGCGCCACCGGTCAGGTCGGCACAGTCATGCTCAGAATCCTGGCCGACCGGAACTTCCCGGTCGACGAGCTGCGGCTGTTCGCCTCCGCCCGGTCCGCGGGCTCCACGATCGACTTCAAGGGCTCCGGCGTCACCGTCGAGGACGCCTCCACGGCCGACTACACCGGTCTGGACATCGTGCTGTTCTCCGCCGGCGGCGCGACCTCCAAGGCGCTGGCCGAGAAGGTCGCCGGCCAGGGCGCCGTGGTGATCGACAACTCCTCCGCCTGGCGCAAGGACCCCGAGGTCCCCCTCGTCGTCTCCGAGGTCAACCCGCACGCGGCCCGCGTCCGCCCCAAGGGGATCATCGCCAACCCGAACTGCACCACGATGGCCGCGATGCCCGTGCTGCGCCCGCTGCACGCCGAGGCCGGTCTCCAGGCGCTGACCGTCGCCACGTACCAGGCCGTCTCCGGCTCCGGGGTGGCCGGCGTCGCCGAGCTGCACGGCCAGGCGTCCAAGGTCGTCGCCGAGGCCGAGAAGCTGGCCCACGACGGCGAGGCCGTGGACTTCCCCGAGCCGGCCGTCTACAAGCGCCCCATCGCCTTCAACGTGCTGCCGCTGGCGGGCTCGATCGTGGACGACGGTTCGTTCGAGACGGACGAGGAGCAGAAGCTCCGCAACGAGTCCCGCAAGATCCTGGAGATCCCGGAGCTGAAGGTCTCCGGCACCTGCGTCCGGGTCCCGGTCTTCTCCGGCCACTCGCTCCAGATCAACGCCCGCTTCGCCCGCCCGATCGGCGTCGAGCGCGCCTACGAGCTCCTGAAGGACGCCGAGGGCGTCGAGCTCTCGGAGATCCCGACCCCGCTCCAGGCGGCGGGCAAGGACGCCTCCTTCGTGGGCCGCATCCGGGTCGACGAGACCGTGGACAACGGCCTCGCGCTCTTCGTCTCCAACGACAACCTCCGCAAGGGCGCCGCGCTGAACGCGGTCCAGATCGCGGAGCTGGTGGCGGCCGAGCTGAAGGGCTGACGCGCGACCCTCATACGCGTACGCGTACGGAAGGGGCGGCCACCGGGGAACACCGGTGGCCGCCCCTTCGTGTGGTCACGGGGCCGGAGCGCGAGGTGGCGACGGCAGGGCCCTGTCGATGCGGCGCACCGTGCGCAGGGCGCCAGGGCGTGCGAACGGGTAGCCCCGGCGCGCCGGGTCCGGGCCCGCGCACTCCTCGGCGTGGATGAAGACGGGGCCCTGCTCGTCGTACGCCCCCGGGCTCGCCCCGGTCCCGGCCGCCCAGCGGCGCAGCGGGGCGTAGGAGACCAGGGCGATGCGCTCCCCCGGCTCGCTGCCGCGCAGGCAGCAGCGGAGGGGGGCGCCGCCTTCCGTCTCCGTGTACGGGGCGCAGGGGCTCCCCGCGTCGTCGGTGGCGCGGAGTTCGGCGAGGGCGGCGGGGGTGACGGCGCGGGGCTCGTACCGAGTGGTGACGTCGGGCTCGTACCGAGTGGTGGGGCGGGGGTCGTATCGGGTGGTGGCGCGGGGCTCGTAGCCGGTCATGCTTCGAGCCTGCACCGGCCGGACGGACTCCTCCGGCGGAATTCGGACATCGTGCTGGGAGCGCCGAGCCGGGATGGGCCGCCGGGCGCACGCCGGGAGCACCGCCCATGGAAGGATGGCCAAAAACACCGCATACCAAGTCGCACACCAAGGAGATGACCGCGTGCCTGGCACGAATCTGACCCGCGAAGAGGCACAGGAGCGGGCGCGCCTGCTGACCGTGGACGCGTACGAGATCGATCTCGACCTCTCCGGAGCGCAGGAGGGCGGCACCTACCGGTCCGTGACCACCGTGCGCTTCGACTCCGCGGAGGCGGGTGCGGAGACCTTCATCGACCTGGTCGCCCCGGCCGTCCACGAGGTCGTGCTCAACGGCAAGGCGCTGGACGTCGCCGCCGTGTTCCGCGACTCCCGGATCGCGCTGCCGCGGCTGAGCGAGGGCGCCAACGAGCTGAAGGTCGTCGCCGACTGCGCGTACACCAACACCGGTGAGGGGCTGCACCGGTTCGTCGACCCGGTCGACGAGCAGGCCTATCTCTACACCCAGTTCGAGGTGCCGGACGCCCGCCGCGTCTTCGCCTCCTTCGAGCAGCCGGACCTGAAGGCGTCCTTCCAGTTCACCGTGAAGGCCCCCGTCGGCTGGACGGTCATCTCGAACTCGCCGACGCCCGAGCCGAAGGACGACGTCTGGACGTTCGAGCCGACGCCGCGCATCTCCACGTACATCACGGCGCTCATCGTCGGCCCGTACCACTCGGTGCACAGCAGCTACGAGAAGGACGGCCAGTCCGTCCCGCTCGGCATCTACTGCCGCCCCTCGCTCGCGGAGTACCTGGACGCGGAGGACATCTTCGCCGTCACCCGGCAGGGCTTCGCGTGGTTCCAGGAGAAGTTCGACTACCCGTACCCGTTCGCCAAGTACGACCAGCTCTTCGTCCCGGAGTTCAACGCGGGCGCGATGGAGAACGCGGGCGCGGTCACCATCCGCGACCAGTACGTCTTCCGCTCCAAGGTGACGGACGCGGCGTACGAGGTGCGGGCCGAGACCATCCTGCACGAGCTGGCCCACATGTGGTTCGGCGACCTCGTCACCATGGAGTGGTGGAACGACCTCTGGCTGAACGAGTCGTTCGCCACCTACACCTCGATCGCCTGCCAGGCGGACGCCGAGGGTTCCAGGTGGCCGCACTCGTGGACCACGTTCGCCAACTCCATGAAGACCTGGGCGTACCGGCAGGACCAGCTGCCCTCCACCCACCCGATCATGGCGGACATCCGGGACCTGGACGACGTCCTCGTCAACTTCGACGGAATCACGTACGCCAAGGGCGCCTCGGTGCTCAAGCAGCTCGTGGCGTACGTCGGCAAGGACGCGTTCTTCCAGGGCGTGCAGGCCTACTTCAAGGCGCACGCGTTCGGCAACACCCGCCTGTCCGACCTGCTGGGCGCGTTGGAGAAGACCTCCGGCCGCGATCTGAGCACCTGGTCGAAGGCGTGGCTGGAGACGGCCGGCATCAACATCCTGCGCCCGGAGATCGAGACCGACGCCGACGGTCACATCACCTCCTTCACCGTCCTCCAGGAGGCCCCGGCGCTGCCCGCCGGAGCCAAGGGCGAGCCGACGCTGCGCCCGCACCGGATCGCCATCGGCGCCTACGACCTGGACGCGGACGGCAAGCTCGTCCGTACGGACCGGATCGAGCTGGACGTCGAGGGCGAGCGCACCACCGTGCCGTTCCCGGAGGGCACCGCCCGCCCGGCGGTCATCCTCCTCAACGACGACGACCTCTCGTACGCGAAGGTCCGCCTGGACGAGGAGTCGCTGCGGGTCGTCACCGAGCACCTGGGCGACTTCGCCGAGTCGCTGCCGCGCGCCCTGTGCTGGGCCTCCGCCTGGGACATGACGCGCGACGGCGAGCTGGCGACCCGGGACTACCTCGCGCTGGTGCTCTCGGGCATCGGCAAGGAGTCGGACATCGGCGTCGTGCAGTCGCTGCACCGCCAGGTGAAGCTGGCCCTGGACCTGTACGCGGCCCCCGAGACCCGTGAGGCCGCGCTCAACCAGTGGACGGAGGCGACGCTGGCGCACCTGCGGGCGGCGGAGCCGGGCAGCGACCACCAGCTGGCGTGGGCCCGCGCCTTCGCGGCGACGGCCCGCAACCCGCAGCAGCTGGACCTGCTCCAGTCGCTGCTGGACGGTACGGAGGCCATCGAGGGCCTGACCGTCGACACCGAGCTGCGCTGGTCGTTCGTACAGCGGCTGGCGGCCGTCGGCCTGCTGGACGAGGAGGAGATCGCCGCCGAGTACGAGCGCGACAGGACGGCGGCGGGCGAGCGCCACGCGGCCTCCGCTCGGGCGGCCCAGCCCTCGGAGGAGGCCAAGGCCCAGGCGTGGGCCTCGGTCGTGGAGTCCGGCAATCTGCCCAACTCCCTCCAGGAGGCGGTCATCGGCGGCTTCGTCCAGTCGGACCAGCGCGAGCTGCTGGCTCCGTACACGGAGAAGTACTTCGCCTCGGTGAAGGAGGTCTCCGACTCGCGCAGCCACGAGATGGCCCAGCAGATCATCGTGGGCCTCTACCCGGCGCTCCAGGTCTCCCAGGAGACGCTGGACGCCACGGACGCGTGGCTGGCCTCGGCCGAGCCGAGCGCGGCCCTGCGCCGGCTGATGTCGGAGTCGCGGTCGGGCGTGGAGCGGGCCCTGAAGGCCCAGGCGGCGGACGCGGCGGCGGCCACCGCGTAGCCCTGTGCGCGGACGCCCCGGGGCGTCCTCTCCGCTGCTGCGGAGGGGGCGCCCCTTCGCCTTGCACGCCCCTCCTCCGTGGAGACCGCCCGGCGGGCGGGCGCGGGAGCGCAGCCGTCCACCGGGCGGGAACTGGGGAACACCTCAGGGTGATGCCGCAGGGTTACCGGGGCACAAGGGCACGCGACCGAGTTACGGGTCACGCGCCCGGGTCGCGGGTTACGCGACCGAGTCACGGGCCAGGGGCCCGAGTCACGGGGTTACGCGCCCGACTCCTCGTAGCGGCGGGTGAGTTCGGCCGTGCCGGACTCCGTGAAGCCCCCGTGCAGCCGCATCCGGGCCACCCCGCCGTCGGGGAAGGCGTCGAGGCGGACGTGGGTGACGACGGCCTGGGCGCCCAGCACGAAGCGGTGGAGGGTGTCGGGCTGGAGGCGGGTGCGCGGGATGATCTCGAACCACTCGCCGGTCTCGCCGTCGCGGCCGTGGAGGGCGATCCAGCCGGCGGCGTTGCCCTTGAGGCAGGCGGTGTCGATCTCGACCGCGCGGACCGCGCCCTGCGCGGCGAGGCGGAAGCGGACCCAGTCGTTGGTGTCGCGGACCCGGCGGCGGCGGTTCTCCCAGCCGTCGTCCATCTTGCGGGAGGTGCCCGGCAGGATGATCTGGGTGGGCGAGGAGTAGAAGCGGTCGGACGCGTCCTCGTAACGGCCGCCGTTGAGGACCGAGACCAGGTCGACGGTGGAGAGCGCGGCGATCCAGGCCGGGTCGGGGACGACCTCGCCGTGGACGCGGAGGCGGGCTATGCCGCCGTCGGGGTGCTGGCAGAGGCGGAGGTGGGTGTAGCGGCGGTCGCTGGTGATCTCGAAGGCGTTGGCCGCGTGGCCGCGTACGGGGGTGGGCGGAAGGATCTCCTCCCACTTCACCTCGTCGGCGAGCAGCTCCTCGGGGCTCGGGGCGCCTTCGACGGCGGTGGCCTGCACCGATACGCGCTGGGGGTAGTTGCCGCGGAAGTGGGCGGTGTCCACGACCAGGCCGCGGACGATGCCCGGGGCGCCGAGGCGGACGATCGCCCAGTCGTGGTCCTCGGGGGCCGGGAAGGGGTGTTCGGCGTCCGTGCCCCGGCGGCGGCGGGTCTCCCAGCCGTCCATGATCTTGCCCTTGTGGCCGAAGCGCTCGGGGTCGAAGACGGCGCGCTCGCGCAGGAGGAGGTTCTCGCGCTCGGCGAAGAACTCGTCGGCGGCGGCGACCACACCCGCGCCGAGCCGGCGGTCGGCGAGGTCGACCAGCTCGGTGAAGGGGAGGTCGCCCGCCTCGCGGTAGTCGGCGTACGGGTCGCCGCCGCCGTAGGGCGCGGCGTCGTTTGCGTGGGGGTCGGTGTCGGGGTTCTGGAATGTGGTCCCGCTCGCGTCGAAGGTCATGCCCCCACCTTCGCGCCACCGGACCCATCAGGTCCATCGAAAGTTTTCGCAGATACCGTTCAGCTCAGCTGAAGAGTGCCGCACCGACCCACTCTTCAGCCGGATGACTCCGCGACCCGGGTGAGCGCCGACAGCACCCGGGCCACCGCCGGGCCCCTCTCCGCCCCGTGCCGGACCGCCGCCACCACATGGCGGCGCGGCTGGTCCACGTCCAGGACCCGCATCGCCACGCCCTTTGGCCGCTGCTCCCTGGAGGCCATCCGGGGGACGAGGGCGACGCCCATGCCCGCCTCCACCAGGGCGAGGATCGCGGTCCAGCCGGCGGCGCTGTGGGCCTGCTCGGGGACGAAGCCCGCCGCCTCGCAGGCGGCCGTGGTGATCTCGGACCAGGGGCCCGAGCCGCCGAAGATCCAGCGGTCGGCGGCCAGGTCGGCGAGGCGCAGCGCGGGTGCGTCGGCCAGCGGGTGGCCGGCCGGGAGCGCCACGTCCAGCGGGTCGGCGAGCAGCGGGAAGAGGGTGAAGCGGGGATCGCGGGCGGTCGGGGCGTGGGCGGCCAGCGACAGGGCCAGGTCCACCTCGCCCGCGGTGAGCAGCTCGTACGCCTGGGCCGCCTCGGCCTCCCGTACGCGTACGTCGGGCCCCGGGCGCTCCTCGGCGCGCAGCAGCCGCACGGCGGGGACGACGAGGGCGGGCACGGCGGTGGAGAAGGCGCCGACCCGCACCTCACCGGCCTCGCCGCGCAGATAGCCGGTCAGTTCGGCGTCCGCCCGCTCCAGCTGGGCGAAGACCGCCTCGGCGTGGCGCAGGACGAGGTGGGCGGCGTCGGTGAGGCGGACCCGGCGGCCCTGCGGCTCCAGGAGCTCCACGCCGAGCTGCCTGGCCAGGTTGGTGAGCTGCTGGGAGACGGCCGAGGGGGTCATCGAGAGCGCCTCGGCGGTCGCGGTCACCGTGGAACGGTCCCGCAGGGTGCGCAGGATGCGGAGCTTCTTGACGTCCCACTCGGTCATGGCCGCAACCTACCGGCCGCGCGCGGCCGGACCCACGCGGTGCCCTCCGGCCGGTCCCGTACGTCCGGCGCCGGACGTGCGGATGCGCCGCGCGGTAGCTCCTACCGGCGGCGCACCCCGCGTACGTGTGCGGGTCAGACCTGCTTCTTGGACTTGTCCAGGACCATGACCAGGGCCGTGATCGCCAGGAAGATGGCGATGGGCGCGATGACGTAGAGACCGATGGTCTCCATCGCGCTGAGGCCCGGACCCGGGTCGTCACCGTCGTCGCGCGTGAGCGCGAGTGCCGGGGCCGACATGAGCAGCATCATCAGCGTCGTCCCGGCCGCAACGACGCCGGCGCGCATAGTGTTCTTCTTGTCCACGGTGCCAACGTAGCGAACGCCTAGGCGGGACGCTCGCCCGGGGGTGCCGTACGGGCCCTTCCGGGCCGCAGGACCTCCATCAGGCCGTGCAGCCGGGGCGAGGCGGCGATCTCCTCCAGGGTGACGGGGTGGCCCTCCGGATCGGCGATGGGCAGCCGCCAGTTGGGGTACTGGTCCCAGGTGCCGGGGAGGTTCTGCGGGCGGCGGTCGCCCACCGTGTCGGGGAGCCAGACGCCGACCATCCGGGCGGGGGTGGCCCCGAGGAAGCGGTGGACGGCGCGGACGGCCGCCTCCTCGTTGCCGTCGCCCTCGGGGAGCATCCGCAGCCGGGCGAGGAGGGCCAGCCACTCCGCCGTGCCGGTGACGTCCTCGGTGAGCTCCTCCTCCAGGGGGCGGGTGAGCAGGCCGAGGCGGTGGCGGAGCGTCACATGGTCGCCGGTCAGCCGGGCGGCGGTGGAGGGCAGATCGTGGGTGGTGGCGGTGGCGAGGCAGTCGCGGCGCCACTTCCCGGGGGCCAGCGGGCGGCCGTCGCCGTCCCAGTCGCGCTCGAACCAGAGCACGGAGGTACCGAGCACCCCGCGCCGGGCGAGCGCCTCGCGGACTCCGGGTTCGACCGTGCCGAGATCCTCGCCGACGACGACGGAACCGGCCCGGTGGGCCTCCAGGACGAGGACGGCGAGCATCGCCTCGGCGTCGTACGAGACGTAGGTGCCGTCGGTGGGCGGGCGGCCCTGGGGCACCCACCAGAGCCGGAAGAGGCCCATGACGTGGTCGATGCGCAGGGCGCCCGCGTGGGCCAGCAGGCCACGCAGCAGGCCCCGGAAGGCGGCGTGACCGGTGGCGGCCAGCACGTCGGGACGCCAGGGCGGCAGGCCCCAGTCCTGGCCGCGCGCGTTGAAGGCGTCCGGGGGCGCGCCGACGGACATGCCGTGGGCGAAGGCGTCCTGCTGGGCCCAGGTGTCGGCCCCCGCGGGGTGCACGCCGACGGCCAGGTCGTGGACGATCCCGATCTCCATCCCGGCGTCCTCGGCGGCCCGCTGGGCGTCGGCGAGCTGGGTGGCGGTGAGCCAGGCGAGACGGCAGTGCAGGTCCACCCGGCCCAGCAGCTCGGAGCGGGCGCGGGCGGTCGCCGGGGAGCGGGGGTCGCGCAGGGGCTCGGGCCAGCCATGCCAGTCCGGCCCGTGCACCTCGGCGAGCGCGCACCACAGGGCGTGGTCCTCCAGGGCCGCCCCCTGTTCGGCGAGGTAGTCGCAGTAGGCGGCGCGGCGGCCGGGGGTGAGCTCCACCTCGGCGATGAGCTCCAGCGCCTGCCGCTTGAGCTCCCAGACGGCGTCCCGGTCGATCAGGGCGCCCTTGTTGAGCACGGTGTCGCTGAGGGCGGCGGCGTCCTGGCGGAGGTCGTCCAGGACGGCCCGGTCGCGGACCTGCCCGTACTCCGGGATCGACTCGACGTGCAGGTGCACGGGGTCGGGGAAGCGGCGCGAGGAGGGGCGGTAGGGGGAGGGGTCGGTGGGGTGGCCGGGGACCGCCGCGTGCAACGGGTTGACCTGGACGAACCCGGAGCCGAGGGTGCGCCCGGCCCAGGCGGCGAGGTCGGCCAGGTCCCCGAGGTCCCCCATGCCCCAGGAGCGGGCGGAGAGCAGGGAGTAGAGCTGGACCAGGAAGCCGTGGGTGCGCTCGGGCGGCTGCGGGACCCGGGGCGGGGCGACGACCAGGGTGGCGGTGGCCTCGTGGTGGTCGGGCGTACGGACGTGGAGGCGGTGGACGCCGAAGGGAGGCTCGGTCCACCCGGCGGGGGCGGGCCGCGGCGTCCCGGGCGGCCCGCCAAAGGCGCGCTCCGGCACCGTCCAGGAGGTGGCGGGGGCCGGTGGTCCGCCGGCCGGCTCCGGCCCGACCGTGACGGTCGAGCCGGGCGGCAGCCCGGTCAGCGCGGGCGGCAGCGGCTCACCGGACCAGACCACCACGGTCGGCGGCAGCAGGCGCGAGCGGGACTCCGCGGCGGCGAGTGACCTCCGTACGTCCTGCGGCGTGCCGGCGTCCACGCCCAGCGCGGCGAGCACGGCGATGACCGTGTCGTCGGGGACGGACACCGTGACATCCGGGGACGGGGAGTAGGAGGTGGCGACACCGTGCAGTGCGGCGAGCCGGGACAAGCCCATTCAGACTCCAGGGAACTCCATGCCCCCTGCGGTGCCGGGTGCGGTCGGCTCGCTGGTCAGAGGGGCGACGGCGGCGAGCGGCGGCTCGCTCGTGAGGGGTGTGGCGTCGGCGAGCGGCGGCTCGCTGGTCAGCGGTGCGGCGTCGGGATACGGGGATTCCCCGAGCAGGAGGGAGATGTCGGCCAGCGGCGGCCCGCTGATCAGGTGGGCGATCTCGGCGAGGGGAAGTCCGCTGGTGAGGGGTGCGGGGTCGGCTTGGGCGGGTACCTGTTTGGAGAGGGCGGAGAGCAGGAGCTGCGCGGAAGCGGGCATGGTTGGCCTCCTGGCCATGGAGAACAGGACACAGCAGGCCTACCCAGGCCTCGCGTGCGCAGACCTGGACGTGACATACGCGTTATGTCCAGGCCGTCCGCACACCTGCGTCATGACAACGAGTCGAACGTGCCGTGGGTCACATTCCGTTCCCCCGTACGGCAGGTATGAACCGTTTTCAGCCACTCCCTCCAGCCACACCGACCCCACCAGGCGCGAAGGTGTCACTATTCCCGGCAAATCCGACAGAACAGCCATGCGCATTGACACCCTTGCGCCCGGGTGGTGGGCTCGGATCCCACCAGGTCCTTTCTAGGGAGCGCGACGTGCGGTTCGGGCGCAGAAAGCAGGCCACGGCCGTGGCCGTCGCAGTGATCGGCGGTCTGCTGGGCTCCACCGCGCCGGCCGTCGCCGCCCCGCTCGACCCCGGCAAACCCCCCGCCACCGCGCCCGACCGCGCCGACAGCGCGCAGCCGCCCTCCGTATGGCCCCGGCCCCAGAGCATCAAGGCCACCGGACCGGCCCTGCCGCTCGGTGCCGAGGCCACCGTCGTCGCCGCGCCGGACGCCGATCCGTACGCCGTGGAGGAGCTCCGCTCCCTGCTGCACGCGGCCGGTGTCACGACCGTGCACGCGAGCCTGCCGGGGCGCGGGCCCCTGATCCGGATCGGCGGGCCGGGCGCCGGAGAGGCGCTGCGGGCGCTGCGCGCACCCGAGCGCGCCGATCTGCCCACCGGCGGCTACCGGATCGCGTCGGGCCGGCTCGCCGGACGCGCCACCGTCGCCCTGGACGGGCTCGGCGAGGACGGCCTGTTCCATGCGGTGCAGACCCTGCGGCAGTTGGTGAGCGGCGGTGCGGTGGCCGGTGTCATGGTGCGGGACTGGCCGGGAACAGCCGTACGCGGCATGGCGGAAGGGTTCTACGGACAGCCCTGGACCCAGGAGGAGCGGCTCGCGCAGCTCGCCTTCATGGGCCGCACCAAGCAGAACCGGTACCTCTACGCGGCGGGCGACGACCCGTTCCGGCTGGCCCGCTGGCGCGAGCCGTACCCGGCCGAGCGGCGGGCCGACTTCCGGGCGCTGGCGCAGAAGGCGCGCGCCGAGCATGTGACGCTCGGCTGGGCCGTCTCCCCGGGCCAGGCGATGTGCATGGCCTCCGACCAGGACGTCCGGGCGCTGACGAAGAAGGTCGACGCGATGTGGGCGCTGGGGGTGCGGGTCTTCCAGCTCCAGTTCCAGGACGTCAGCTACAGCGAGTGGCACTGCGACCTGGACGCCGAGACGTTCGGCAGCGGCCCCAAGGCGGCGGCCCGCGCGCAGGCCCGGGTGGCCGGGGCCCTCGCCCGGCATCTGGAGGAGCGTCACCCGGGCGCCGCCCCGCTGTCGGTGCTGCCGACGGAGTTCTACCAGGACGGGGCGACCGACTACCGCACGGCGCTCGCCGCCGAGCTGGACGACCGGGTGCAGGTGGCCTGGACCGGCGTCGGGGTCGTACCCAAGAAGATCACCGGCGGCCAACTGGCCGGGGCGCGTACCGCGTTCCGCCACCCGCTGGTGACGATGGACAACTACCCGGTCAACGACTACGCCCAGGACCGGATCTTCCTGGGGCCCTACACCGGCCGGGACCCGGCGGTGGCGAGCGGTTCGGCGGCGCTGCTGGCCAACGCGATGGAACAGGCCTCCGCCTCGCGCATCCCGCTGTTCACCGCCGCCGACTTCGCCTGGAACCCGAAGCAGTACCGAGCGGACGAGTCCTGGCAGGCGGCGATCGACGACCTTGCGGGCGGCGACGCGCAGGCCCGGGAGGCGCTGCGGGCGCTGGCGGGCAACAGCGCGGACTCGGTGCTCGGCGCGGAGGAGTCCGCCTATCTGCGGCCCCTGTTCACCGCGTTCTGGCAGTCCCGGGCGGCGGCCGCCCCGGCCCGCGACCGGGCGGCGCGCGAACTGCGGGCCGCCTTCACCGTGATGCGGCAGACCCCCGACCGGCTGGCCACGCCCGCCGACGGGCGGCTGGCCGAAGAGGTGCGGCCGTGGACCGAGCAGCTGGCCCGCTACGGTCACGCCGGTGAGCTGGCCGTGGACCTGCTCCAGGCCCAGGCGGCCGGCGACGGGGCGGGCGCCTGGCGGACGCTGCTGGCGCTGGAGTCGCTGCGCCAGGAGATCGCGGCGGGCCGGGCCACGGTCGGCAAGGGGGTGCTCGACCCCTTCCTGGACCGGGCCGAGAAGGCCGCCGACGGCTGGAACGGTGTGGACCGCAGCAGCGGCCGGGTCACCAAGGACGCGCACAGCTACACGGTCCGGCTGGACCGGGCCCGCCCGGTGGAGGCCGTGACGGCGCTCGCCGAGCCCGGACCCGGCCTGACCGGCGCGGTCGTCGAGGCCCATGTGCCGGGCGACGGCTGGCGGGCGCTGGGGGAGCTGTCCCCGACCGGCTGGACCCAGACCGCGGCGAAGGGGCTGCGCGCCGACGCCGTACGGGTCACGGTGCCCGAGGCCGCACGGACCGCGCCCCCGTCCTACCTGAGCCCCGGTCTGCCGCCGTCCCCGGCGGTCCCGGTGGGCACGCCGCGGCTGCGCGCCCTGGTGCCGTGGTTCGGGGACGAGCCCGCCGCCATGCTCGACCTGGCGCACGGCGAGACGGACGCGGAGATCGGCGGCGAGCCGCAGCGGGTGGCGGCGCGGCTGGCCGGGCGGCGTCCGGCCGAGGTGAAGGGCGCGCTGACCGCGAAGGCCCCCAAGGGCATCGAGGTGCGGGTCCCGAAGCAGACGACCGTGCCGCGCGGGTCGCGTACCGAGGTGCCGGTGGACATCACCGTTCCGGCGGACACCCCGGCGGGTGAGTACGAGGTGCCGCTGACCTTCGGCGGCCAGGAGTCCACCCTGACCGTGCGGGCCTTCCCGCGTACCGGCGGCCCGGACCTGGTGCGTACGGCCACGGCCTCCTCCTCCGCCGACGAGACGCCCGACTTCCCCGCGTCCGCCGCGTCCGACGGCGACCCGGAGACCCGGTGGTCCTCCCCCGCCGAGGACGGCGCGTGGTGGCAGGCCGAGCTCCCGGAGCCGGTGCGGCTGGGGCAGCTGGTGCTGTCCTGGCAGGACGCGTACGCCTCCGGCTACCGCGTCCAGGTCTCCGCCGACGGCCGCACCTGGCGCACCGCGGCGACCGTCCGGGAGGGAAGGGGCGGGCGCGAGTCGGTGCGGATGGACGCGAAGGAGACCCGGTTCATCCGGGTGCAGGGCGACGCGAGGGCGAC
Source organism: Streptomyces sp. NPDC007346 (assembly GCF_040703535.1). Taxonomy (NCBI): domain Bacteria; kingdom Bacillati; phylum Actinomycetota; class Actinomycetes; order Kitasatosporales; family Streptomycetaceae; genus Streptomyces; species Streptomyces sp. NPDC007346. Next base: position 108,308 of record NZ_JBEYKR010000001.1, on the reverse strand, counting down.
CGAGTACGGCTACTCGCTCTGGTCGGTGGAGGCGTACGCGGTCGTGGAGTGACCTGCGGCGTACGCCCGCGTGCCGTCGGCGTGCGCGGTCGCGCCGTCGGCGTACGCGGTCGCGGTCGTCGGCGTACGCGGTCGCGGTCGTGGAGTGACCCGTACAGCAGGCCGGGGTCAGCGTCCGTACAGCAGGCCCCGGGGACGACGAAGGCCCGGTCTCAGGCGGAGACGCCGTCGATCCGGGCCATCACGTCGTCCGCGCCGAACGGTTGCAGGTACGGCAGCCAGCGCGGGTCGCGGTGTCCCGTCCCGATGATCCGCCAGGCCAGCCCGGTCGGCGGGGCGGGCGGGTGGCTCAGCCGCCAGCCCAGCTCGGGCAGATGGCGGTCGGCCTTGACGTGGTTGCAGCGGCGGCAGGCCGCCACCACGTTGTCCCACGCGTGCTGTCCACCGCGGCTGCGCGGAATGACGTGGTCGACGCTGGTCGCGGCGGCCCCGCAGTACATGCAGCGCCCCCCGTCCCGGGCGAACAGCGCCCGGCGCGTCAGGGGAACGGGCCCCCGGTAGGGGACCCGGACGAAACGCTTGAGCCGGACCACGCTGGGCGCGGGCACGGCACGGGTGGCACTGTGCAGGAAGGCGCCGGTCTCCTCGAGGCAGATCGCCTTGTTCTCCAGGACGAGGACGAGCGCGCGGCGGAGCGGTACGACGCCGAGCGGCTCGTACGACGCGTTGAGAACCAGGACGTGCGGCACGGTGGATGCCTCCTTGTACGCCGGCGGCGCGTGGCTCGCGCCGGGACGATCCGATCTCAGTCTCTCCTCATGCCTGGTCGAAGCGCCACCACGTAGGGGTAACGGGCCGGGAGGATTTTTCTCACCCTCCGGCGCGACGGGCGCCGGTCCGGCCCCGGAGAGGGCGCCCCACCAGGACGGCCGTGCGCACTGTGCGATCGGCCACAGCACACGTATCCCCCGGTGAGACCTGTCTCTCCCCCGATGACGGCAACGATCCACTCCCCCGGCTTCGTTAGTGTTATCGGTCAGCCCGTCGTCCCTCTGAAGGTCCCCACCGTGTCCCTGTCCGCCCTGTTGGCCGCAGCCCCGTCACCCGAGCCGGTCGGCTCGCTGGAGGAAGCCGCCCAGCAGGCCGGGAACGCCGCGGGGTGGGTCGAGGAGAACTGGTCCACCTGGCTGAGCACCGGTCTGCGGATCATGCTGATCGTGGCGGTGGCGATCACGCTGCGCTATCTGATCCGGCGCGCCCTGACCAACCTGATCGACCGGATGAACCGCAGCGCCCAGGCGGTGGAGGGCACGGCGCTGGGCGGTCTGCTGGTGAACGCGGAGCGCAGACGCCAGCGCTCGGAGGCGATCGGCTCGGTCCTGCGGTCGGTGGCCTCCTTCATGATCCTGGGCACGGCCGCGCTGATGGTCCTGGGCGCCTTCAAGATCAACCTGGCACCCCTCCTCGCCTCCGCCGGTGTCGCCGGTGTGGCGCTCGGCTTCGGCGCCCGCAACCTGGTCACGGACTTCCTCTCCGGCGTCTTCATGATCCTGGAGGACCAGTACGGGGTCGGGGACACGATCGACGCGGGGGTGGCCGCCGGTGAGGTCATCGAGGTGGGCCTGCGGGTCACCAAGCTGCGCGGCGACAACGGCGAGATCTGGTACGTCCGCAACGGCGAGGTGAAGCGGATCGGCAACCTCAGCCAGGGCTGGTCCACCGCCGGGGTCGACGTCACGGTGCGCCCGACGGAGAACCTGGAGCACGTCCGCGCGGCGATCACCACGGCCGCCGAGACGCTGACGAAGGAAGAGCCCTGGTCGGAGCGGCTGTGGGGCCCGGTGGAGGTGCTCGGCCTGGACGCGGTCCTGCTGGACTCGATGACGGTCCGGGTCACCGCGAAGACGATGCCCGGCAAGTCGGCGGGGGTGGAGCGCGAGCTGCGCTGGCGCATCAAGCAGGCGCTGGACGACGCGGGCATCTCGATGATCGGCGCGGTGCCGCAGCAGACGGGCGAGTCCACGGCGGACCCGACGGCGGCGATGGCGGCCCCCTCGGCGTACGCCTCGGCGACCTCCCCGCAGTCGCTGGCCGCGACGCCGATACCGCCGCCGGCGAACCTGAACAAGTAAGCCCGCACCGCGACGCCCCCGGCCGCCCCTGGACCCCAGGGAGACGGCCGGGGGCGTCCGCGTGCGAGGTAACGCTTTGATTGCCGCACGGGCGGTCCCCATTGACGCCCCGGTGACCTGCGTCTTACGGTCCTCCCTGAATAGGAAACTTTCCTAACAGAGTCCGGGCGCGGGTCCGGCGGAGCTCCTCACAGAGGCGGGTGCATCCACGATGGCGGGAATCACTCCGGGCAACCCCGGCACACCGGGCACTCCCCGGGTGTTGCGGGCCATGAACGACCGGGCCGCCCTCGATCTGCTGCTGGAGCACGGGCCCCTCTCCCGGACCCGGATCGGCAAGCTGACCGGCCTGTCCAAGCCGACCGCCTCGCAGCTCCTGGCCCGGCTGGAGGCGGCCGGTCTGGTCGTCGCCACCGGGACCAGCGAGGGGCGGCCGGGCCCCAACGCGCAGCTCTACACGGTGAACGCGCGCGCCGCCCATGTGGCCGGGCTCGACGTGAACAGCCGGCGGATCGTCGCCGCCGTCGCGGACGTGACCGGGGCGAGCGTCGGGCAGTTCGAGCTGGCGACGCCCGGCCGCCGCGCCGACAGCGTGGTGCGCCAGGTCGCCGACGCGCTGGACGGGGCGGTGAAGGAGGCCGGACTCACCCGCGCCGACATCCACCGGATCGTCATCGGCACTCCGGGCGCCTTCGACCCGGGCACCGGGCGGCTGCGGTACGCCTCGCACCTGCCCGGCTGGCACTCCCCCACCCTCCTGGACGAGCTGGCCGCGTTCCTGCCGATGCCGGTGGAGTACGAGAACGACGTCAACCTGGTCGCCGTGGCCGAGCAGCGCCTGGGCGCGGCCCGCGGCCACGAGGACTTCGTGCTGCTGTGGAACGAGGAGGGCCTCGGCGCGGCCCTCGTCATCAACGGGCGCCTGCACCGCGGCTTCACCGGCGGCGCGGGCGAGGTCGGCTTCCTGCCGGTGCCCGGCACCCCCCTCGTACGCCAGGTCGTCAAGGCCAACAGCGGCGGCTTCCAGGAGCTGGCGGGCGCCCAGGCGGTGCCGCGGCTCGCCAAGGCGCTCGGCATCGACGTCCCGCAGCAGCCGCACGCGAAGGCGGCCGCCGCGCTGCTGGAGCGGGCGGCCGCCGCGTACGGGCGGGACGAGGCGCTGACCGAGCTGCTCGGCCAGTACGCCCACCGGCTCGCCACCGGCCTCGCCTCCGTCACCGCCGTCCTGGACCCCGGGCTGATCGTGCTCTCCGGCGGTGCGGTCGCGGCGGGCGGCGAGATCCTGCGCTCCCTCATCCAGTCCGAGCTGGCCGAACTCGCCGCCTCCCGGCCCCGCCTGGTCCTCGGCGAGATCGACCGCACCCCCGTGCTGCGCGGCGCCCTGGAGAGGGCGCTGGCCGACACCCGCGACGAGGTGTTCGACACCTCGCGCTGAACCACCGGTTCCCGTACCGCCCCGTCCTTGCCCTGTCCCTGTCGTCTGCTTCTCTTCCCCGTCCCTGGGAGCTTCGTCATGCGCACAAGCCGTCTCACCACCACCGCTGTCGCCGTCGCCGCGATCTCGGTCCTCGCCACCGCGTGCACCGGCCAGTCCGAGGCCGGAGCCACCGACGACCCGAAGGCGAAGACCACGATCAACTTCTGGCACGGCTGGAGCTCGCCCGCCGAGGTCAAGGCGGTCAAGGACAACATCGCCCGGTTCGAGAAGGCCCACCCGAACATCACGGTGAACATCTCCGGCAACATCAACGACGACAAGCTCAACCAGGCGCTGCGCGCGGGCGGTTCGAACGGCCCCGACGTGGTCTCCTCGTTCACCACCGCCAACGTCGGCAAGTTCTGCTCGTCGGGCGCCTTCGCCGACCTCAAGCCGTTCATCGAGAAGTCGAAGCTCGACCTGGAGAAGACGTTCCCGAAGGTCCTTCTCGACTACACCCAGTTCGAGGGCGTGCGCTGCGCCCTGCCGCTGCTCACGGACGCCTACGGCCTCTACTACAACAAGGACGCCTTCAAGAAGGCCGGGATCACCGCGCCGCCGAAGACCATGTCCGAACTGGCGAGCATCGCGAAGAAGCTGACGGTCGAGAAGGGCGACAGCTACCAGCAGCTCGGCTTCATGCCGAACTTCCACGGTTACGAGACCGTCGCCGACCACTACCTGTCCTCGTGGGACCACACGTACTTCGACGAGGACGGCAAGTCCAACATCGCCAAGGACCCGGCGTTCGCGGAGATGTTCACCTACCAGAAGAAGCTGGTGGACGACCTCGGCGGCTACGCGAAGCTGGAGAAGTACCGGGGCACCTTCGGTGACGAGTGGGGCTCCAAGCACCCCTTCCACACCGGCCAGGTGGCGATGCAGCTGGACGGCGAGTGGCGGCTCGGGATGGCCGAGGACGCCGGGGTCGACTTCGAGATCGGGGTCGCGCCGATGCCCGTCGCCGACGACGAGGCCGACAGCTACGGCAAGGGCTTCCTCTCCGGCACCATCGTGGGCATCGCCCCGGCCAGCAAGAAGCAGAACGCCGCGTGGGAGCTGATCAAGTACATGACCAGCGACACACAGGCGGTGGTCGAGTTCGCCAACGGCATCCGTAACGTGCCCTCCACCTTCGAGGCGCTCAAGTCGCCCGACCTGAAGTTCGACCCGCGCTTCAAGACGTTCCTGGACATCGCCCAGCACCCGAAGTCCAGCACCCCCGACGGGGCCGTCAACGGCTCCACGTACCAGCAGACCCTCCAGGACTTCGGCTACCAGTACGAGAAGGGCGCGGTGAAGGACCTCCAGGCCGGCCTGGAGAAGACCGCGAAGCAGATCGACACCGACATCGCCAAGGCCAAGTAGCCCGACGATGACGACGCACACACTCCGCTCCAAGCGCCGCAGGTCGGTACTGCGGAACGCGGCCTTCATGTCGCCGTGGCTGATCGGGTTCTCGGTCTTCTTCGCGTACCCGATGGTCTCGACGGTCTACTTCTCCTTCACGGAGTACGACGGGTTCGGGGCGCCGGTCTTCAACGGGCTGACGAACTGGACGTACGTCTTCCAGGACTACCCGATGTTCTGGCCGTCGCTGTGGAACACGCTCTGGCTGGTGGTCGTCATGGTCACCTGCCGGGTCGTCTTCGGGCTCGGCGTCGGCCTGCTGATCACCAAGATCAAGACGGGGACGGGCGTCTTCCGGACGCTGTTCTACCTGCCCTACCTGGCCCCGCCCGTCGCCGCGACGCTCGCCTTCGTCTTCCTGCTGAACCCCGGCACCGGGCCGGTCAACGCGATCCTGGGGGACCTGGGGCTGCCGACGCCCGGCTGGTTCAACGACGCCACCTGGTCCAAGCCGGCCCTCACCATGCTCGCGGTCTGGGGCATCGGGGACCTGATGGTCATCTTCATGGCCTCGCTGCTGGACGTGCCGACCGAGCAGTACGAGGCGGCCGAGCTGGACGGCGCCTCCGCCTGGCAGCGGTTCCGCTTCGTGACGCTGCCGAACATCTCGCCGATCGTGCTGTTCGCCGTGGTGACGGGCGTCATCCAGGCGATGCAGTACTACACCCAGCCCCTGGTCGCCGGGAAGGTCGCCTCCGGGGTCATCGGCGGCTCCGGCCAGTCCTTCGAACCCGGCTATCCCGACAAGTCGACACTCACGCTCCCCCAGCTCGTCTACAACCTCGGCTTCCAGCGCTTCGACTACGGCGCCGCCTGTGTCGTCGCCCTCATCCTGTTCGCCCTGGCCATGGCCTTCACCGCGCTGCTCATGCGGGGCCGCAACAATCTGATCCAGGCCGGTGACTGAGCCATGACCCAGCTCCTCGACAAGCCCGCCCCGGCCACCGGCCGGCCGACACCCGCCGCGCGCACCGCACGCCGCAAGGCGCTGCTGCACTGGATAGCCGTCCACTCGCTGGGGATCGCCGCCGCGCTCTTCTTCGTGCTGCCGTTCGTCTTCGTGGTCCTGACCTCGCTGATGAACGACCAGCAGGCGCTGACCCGCGACCTCACCCCCAACACCTGGGAGTGGGGCAACTACAAACAGGTCTTCGAGACGCCGGGCTTCCTCATCTGGTGGCGCAACACCCTTCTGTACGCGGGTGTCGGCACCGTACTCACCGTCGTGTCGTCGATCCCCGTGGCGTACGCGCTGGCGAAGTTCCGCTTCCGGGGCCGCAAGCTGTCCCTGATGCTCGTCATCTCGATGATGATGCTGCCGCCGCAGGTCGTCATCATCCCCATGTACCTGTTCTGGGCGAAGCAGATGGACCTCTCCGGCACCCTGTGGCCGCTGATCATCCCGATGGCCTTCGGAGACGCGTTCTCCATCTTCCTTCTGCGGCAGTTTCTTCTGACCATCCCGAACGAGTACCTGGACGCGGCCAAGGTGGACGGCTGCGGTGAGTTCCGTACGCTGATGAAGGTCGTCCTGCCGATGGCCAAGCCCGGCATCGCGGCCATCGCCCTCTTCCAGTTCTTCGCCGCCTGGAACGACTACTTCGGACCGCAGATCTACGCCTCGGAGAACCCGGCCGCCTGGACGCTCAGTTACGGCCTGGAATCCTTCAAGGGCGCACACCACACCGACTGGAACCTGACCATGGCCGCGACCGTTCTGGTCATGGCCCCTGTGATCGCCGTCTTCTTCTTCGCTCAGAAGGCATTCGTCGAGGGCGTCACACTCACCGGAGTAAAGGGCTGACAATGAAGCTCGCAGTAGTTGGTGGCGGGTCCACCTACACCCCTGAACTGATCGACGGCTTCGCCCGGTTGCGGGACACGCTGCCGGTCGAGGAGCTGGTGCTCGTCGACCCGGCGGCCGACCGGCTCGAACTGGTCGGCGGCCTGGCCCGGCGGATCTTCGCCAAGCAGGACCACGCCGGGAAGATCACCACGACCACCGACCTGGACGCGGGCGTGGCCGGCGCCGACGCGGTCCTCCTCCAGCTGCGCGTCGGCGGACAGGCCGCGCGGAACAAGGACGAGACGTGGCCGCTGGAGTGCGGCTGCATCGGCCAGGAGACCACCGGCGCCGGCGGCCTCGCCAAGGCGCTGCGGACCGTCCCGGTCGTCCTGGACATCGCCGAGCGGGTGCGCCGCACCAACCCGGACGCCTGGATCATCGACTTCACCAACCCGGTCGGCATCGTCACCCGGGCCCTGCTCCGGGCCGGGCACAAGGCGGTCGGCCTGTGCAACGTGGCGATCGGCTTCCAGCGCAAGTTCGCCCGGCTGCTGGACGTGAACCCCTCCGAGGTCCACCTGGACCACGTGGGGCTCAACCACCTCACCTGGGAGCTGGGCGTGCGCCTGGGCGGCCCGGACGGCGAGAACGTGCTGCCGAAGCTGCTGGCCGAGCACGGCGCCGCCATCGCCGACGACCTCCACATGGACCGGAAGCTCGTCGACCGGCTCGGCGTCGTCCCCTCGTACTACCTGCGCTACTTCTACGCCCACGACGAGGTCGTACGGGAGCTCGGCACCAAGCCGTCCCGGGCCGCCGAGGTCGCGGCGATGGAGAAGGAGCTGCTGGAGATGTACGGCGACCCCGCGCTGGACACGAAGCCCGAGCTGCTCGCCAAGCGGGGCGGCGCGTTCTACTCGGAGGCGGCCGTGGACCTGGCGGCCTCCCTGCTGGGCGGCGGCGGTTCGCCGGTCCAGGTGGTCAACACGTACAACGACGGGACGCTGCCGTTCCTCCCGGACGACGCGGTCATCGAGGTGCAGGCCCGGGTCGGCCACGACGGGGCGACCCCGCTCGCGGTCCCCGCGCTGGACCCGCTGTACGCCGGTCTGATCGCCAACGTGACGGCGTACGAGGACCTCGCCCTGGAAGCCGCGCTGCGCGGCGGCCGGGACCGGGTCTTCAAGGCGCTGCTCGCCCACCCGCTGATCGGCCAGTACGACCAGGCCGAGCAGCTCACCGACCGGCTGATCGCGCACAACCGGGAGCACCTGGCGTGGGCGTGAACGTCTCGGTCGTCGCCGTCGACGCGGGCAACAGCAAGACCGATGTGGCGTTGATCGGTGAGGACGGAACGGTTCTCGCCACGGGCCGGGGCGGGGGGTTCCAGCCGCCCTACGTCGGGGTGGAGGCGGCGCTCGACGTGCTGGCCGCCGCACTGGAGGAGGCCGTCGCGGCGCTGCCCGGACCCGTCGGCTCCGTCGGCCACGTCTCCGCGTGCCTGGCCAACGCCGACCTGCCGGTCGAGGAGGCCGAGCTGGCCGAGGCCCTCGAGGCCCGTGGCTGGGGCGCGTCGGTCGAGGTGCGCAACGACACCTTCGCGATCCTGCGGGCGGGGGTGGACGAGCCCCGGGGCGTCGCGGTGGTCTGCGGGGCCGGGATCAACTGCGTGGGCATGGTGCCGGACGGGCGGACCGCCCGCTTCCCCGCGATCGGCCGGATATCCGGCGACTGGGGCGGCGGCGGCGGACTCTCGGAGGAGGCGCTGTGGTTCGCCGCGCGCGCCGAGGACGGGCGCGGCGAGCCGACCGAGCTGGTCCGTACGCTGCCGGGGCACTTCGGGCTCGACTCGATGTACGCGCTGATCGAGGCGTTGCACCGGGGCACCATCCCGCCGGCCCGGCGGCACGAGCTGACGCCGGTGCTGTTCGCCACGGGTGCCGCCGGGGACCCGGTGGCGGCCGCGCTGGTGGAGCGGCTGGCCGAGGAGGTGGTGGCGATGGCGTCGGTGGCGCTCACCCGCCTGGGGCTGCTGGAGGAGGAGGCGCCGGTGCTGCTGGGCGGCAGCGTGCTGGCCGCGCGCCATCCGCAGCTGAACGACCGGATCTCCGAACTGCTGGCGGTACGCGCCCCGAAGGCGGTGGTGCGGGTGGTCTCCGAGCCGCCGGTGCTGGGGGCGGCGCTGCTGGGCCTGGACCGTACGGGGGCGGCGCCGGAGGTCCACCGGCGGCTGCGGGAACAGTACGCCTGACCTCCCGGGAGGGCCGGAACGAGGGGCGTCCCGTCGCGTTCGACGCGGTGGGGCGCCCCTCGTTCGGGGGAACGCGGGCGGAGGGGGGAACCGATCGGGCGCCCCGCACGTGTACCTGATGGGGAGTCCGGAACGCGGGGGACGGCTGGACGGTCAGGGAGGCGGCGGAGCAGGCCGGGAGGGGCCCGGCACGGTGCCGGTTCGCTTATCCGGATGTTTCGGGGCACGTTGCGCCGATCGCCTTGATCGGCCGCGCCCGCCCTGGTCGAATGCGTTGACCGGTGCTGGATCCAGGCGTTCGTGATGTGCGTGTCCGTCCCCGCGGCCATACTTCTGGCCGGGTGCCGGCCCCCGATGGGCCGGGGACCGGGCACCGTCAGTGACCGAGGGGGAGGTCGAGTGACACAGCTGCCGCAGGGCGGTCCGCAGACGCGACGCGCGCCCGAGCAGGCGCCCGCGCCCGCCGGCCTGCCCGCTCAGCGACCGAGCACCTGGGCCGTGCAGAGCCGCCGGCTGCGTGCCGCGGCGACGACCGAGCCCGGCCGCCTCCAGATCATCGGGGCCGTGCTGGCGCTGCTGGTCGTGGCGTTCGGGGCGGTGACCGCCCTGGAGATCTCGCACCGGGCCGCCGCCGCCGACGACGTGGTGGGGCGCAGCCAGCCGCTCAGCGCGGACGCGGCGAACATCTACCGCTCCCTCGCCGACGCGGACACGATGGCGGCCAGCGGCTTCCTCGCGGGGGCGCGGGAGCCCAAGGCCGTGCAGGACCAGTACCGCGAGGACATCGCGGAAGCCGCCCGGCTGCTGGTGCGGGCGTCGGCGAACACCGACTCCTCGACCAGCTCCGGTCAGGAGATCACCACCCTCAACGAGCTGCTGCCCGTCTACACCGGCCTGATCGAGCGGGCCCGCGCCAACAACCGGCAGGGGCTGCCGCTGGGCGGCGCCTATCTCCGGTACGCCAACCAGAAGATGAGCAACGAGCTGCTGCCCGCCGCCGAGCGGCTGTACGCGGCGGAGACGGGCCGGCTCGACCGGGACGCCGACGACGCCCGGCAGTGGCCCTTCCTCTCGCTCGCCACGGGGATCGTGGTGCTGGGCGCGCTGGTATGGACGCAGCGCCGCAACTACCGCCGCACCAACCGGGTGTTCAACCACGGCCTGCTGGTGGCCACGGCCGCCGCCTCGGTGGTGCTGCTCTGGCTGGCGGTGGGGCACACGGTGGCCCGCACGGAGCTGCGGTCCGCGATGGTGCACGGCCAGGAGTCGCTCGACGTGCTCAACAACGCGCGGATCAACTCCTTGAAGGCGCGCGCCAACGAGAACCTCACGCTGGTGGCGCGCGGCGCCGTGCTGACCGCCGACGGTTCGGCCGACCAGTACGAGACGGACTACACCACGGGCATGAAGGCCCTCGAAGCACAGCTGAAGAAGGCCGAGCGGCTCGCGGACGACGAGAGTGGGAGCGCTCCGGTCGTCGCGGCCGCCGAGAGCGTCGCGCAGTGGCAGACACGCCACCGCAAGGCACGGGCCACGGACGACCAGGGCGACTACGACGGCGCCCTGAAGCAGATCATCGGGGAGAAGGACTCCACGGGGCAGTCCTTCCAGCAGGTGGACACCGCGTTGCGGAAGGCGCTCGCCCATGAGCAGGGCGAGTTCACCGCGGCCGCGGAGGACGGGCGCGGGGCTCTGCGGGGCCTGCCGACAGGAGCCGCCGCACTGGCGGTGCTGGGAGCGGTCGCCGCGATCCTCGGGGTCAACCGCAGGCTCTCGGAGTACCGGTGAGAGGGGCATCGATGGCCAGGGCGAGAACGTGGGCGCGGCGCCGCGCCCCGCGGGGCGGGCTGCGCGGCTGGGGAGGCGTGACGACGATGGCGGTGGCGTGTGTGGTCACCGCGTCGCTGACCCTGCTGCCGCTCTCCCAGCAGAGCGACAGGAGCGCCGACGCGGAGACGGCGGGCGGCGGGACGGCGACGATCGTGCCGGTGCGGGCCGAGGCGTGCACCGATCCGGAGGCGAGCCTGCCGCCCTCGTCGGCGGACGGGCCGGGCATCGCGAAGATCAAGGCGCGCGGGAAGCTGGTCGCGGGCGTCGACCAGAACAGCTACCGCTGGGGGTACCGCAACCCGCACACGGGTGAGCTCGAAGGGTTCGACATCGACCTCGTGCGGGCGCTGGCCAAGGACATCCTCGGCGACCCGGACGCGGTGATCTTCCGGGCCATCCCCACCAACCAGCGCATCGCCGCCCTGGAGAGGGACCGGGTCGACGTCGTCGTGCGGACGATGACCATCAACTGCAAGCGGCTGGAGCAGGTCTCCTTCTCCACCGCCTACTTCCGGACCGGGCAGCAGATCCTGGCCCCCAAGGTCTCCCCCATCACGGGGTACGACGAGTCGCTGAAGGGCAAGCGGGTCTGCTCCGGCGAGGGCACCACCGCGTACGAGGCGCTGGAGAAGAAGTCGTACGGGGCGATATTCAAGGACGAGTTCGACGGCACCGAGCGGGACCGGGACCAGCTGACCGTCCCCAACCAGCTGGACTGCCTGGTGCGGCTCCAGCTCGGCGAGGTCGACGCCGTCCTCACGGACAACGCCCTCGGCGCGGGGCAGGCCGCGCAGGACCCGGAGGTGGCCCTCAAGGGCGCCGGGCCGTTCACCACCGAGTTCTACGGCGTGGCGGCGAAGAAGGGCGCCGACGATCTGGTGGCCCGGATCAACAAGGTCCTGGTCGACTACCGCGCGGGCGGGAAGGACAGCGCCTGGATGGTGTCGTACCAGAAGTGGCTGGCGGCCGGGCTGCCCGGCATCACGGCGCCACCGGCCCCCAAGTACCGCAGCGGGTGACCCCGGCGCGCCGGGTCGCGCACGCACCGAAGGGGGCGCGTACCGGATCCGGAGTGGACGCGTACGTACCGGAGCAACTGATCCCGTCCGGCCCACCGGCCCGGCGGCGAGAGCGGAGAGGTGATCGATGAGCGTCACGGGATCCTTCCCCAGCTTCGCGGGGAGGCCCGCCGGCCCGGTCATGGACCGGGACGAGGCGGACCGTGCGCTGGCCCGGCTCGGCGCGGAGCACGAGGCCATCGAGACCTCGCTCCTCGCCCTCCAGGACCATGCGGGCCGCCGGCTCCTGGAGGGCGCCGAACTGACCGGTGTCACCCAGGAGCGCTGGGCCACGACCGAGCAGTCGATCACCCTGCTGTGGGGGTATTTCGACGCCTACGCGGGGGCGCTGGAGGAGGCCAGGGACATCCGGGCCCGCCGCCGCCACCCCAGCCGGGAGGACCTGGCCGCCCTGACCGAGCTGCTGCGCGGCGAGTCGGTCACCGTGGCCAACCCCGGTGCGCTGCCGCCCTCTTCGGTGACGGGCCCGGCCCGGCTCTCGGAGCGGTTCTCGCTCCAGGAGCTGGTCGCCCGGATGAACGAGCTGTACGCCAGGTCGCTGGACATGGTCGTCGCCTCGGACTCCGTCTGGTCGGCGCTGCCCGCCCGGATCGACCTGCTCGCCGCCGAGCTGCACCGCACCCGTTCGCTGGCCCACTCGGTCGGCGTGCGGCCCGGTGAGCACCCGGCGGGGGACGACCTGGAGGAGATCACCGAGGAGCTCACCACGCTGCGCGTGCAGGTGATCTCCGACCCGCTGGCGTTCTGGCTGCCGGGCCCCGGCAGCGCCGCGCCCGGCGGCGGCCGCCCGGACACCTCCCGCTACGACCGGGCCGCCCGCGCCCTGGAGGACGTACGGCGCGAGATCGAGGCGGTGCTCGCGGTGCGGCAGGACGCCGAGGCGCGGCTGATGCGGCTGCGGGACGTGCTCTCGCGGGCCGACCGCACGCTGGCCGAGGCGCGGTCGGCGCGCGGCGAGGTGCTGGCGAAGATCGCCGCCTCCGAGGTGCCCGCCGTCAGCGGACCGGCGACCGCCCTCCAGGAGCGGCTGGACATCGCCGCCGAGTACCGCAGGCGTGCCCAGTGGAACCGGCTCTCCCCGCTCCTGGAGTCGCTGGAGCAGGAGGCGGAGGAGGAGCTGCTGCGCGCCCGGGAGTCGCTGACCTCGGTGACGGCGCCGCTGGCGGTCCGCGCCGAGCTGCGCGGCCGGCTCGACGCGTACAAGGCGAAGGTGGCCCGGCACGGTCTCGCGGAGGACCCGCTGCTGATCGAGCGCTATGACGCGGCGCGCCGGATGCTGTGGAGCGCCCCGTGCGATCTGCGGGTGGCCGAGCAGAGCGTCCTGCGCTACCAGCAGGCGGCGGCCGAGCTGCTGACACCGCGCCGGCCCGAGGGGGCCGAGGGCTCCGGCGGGGCGGAGGACCGGCGGGGCCCGGGAGGGCCGGGCGATCAGGGGGAGACACGATGAGTACGCAGTGCCAGCGCCCGGCGTGCGAGGGCGCCTACGAGGACATGGGCGGCGGTGAGCTGTACTGCGACACCTGCGGCCTGGCCCCGGTCGTCTCACCGACGGGCCTGCTCGGTTCGCCGCCCACCGGGATCGCGGGCGGCGGCCGGGCGAGCAGCCGCGACAGCTCCTCGCAGCGCTCCTCCTCCCGCGCCTCCGCGCGCTCCTCGTCGCGTTCGTCGACCTCGCGGCGCTCGGTGTCGGGGCGGCTGTCGCGCTCGCTCTCCGGCTCCTCCAACTCCCGTTCGGTCTCGGTGCGCTCCTCGGGTTCGTCGGCCGCCTCCTCCACCCGGGGCCGGCTGGGCGTCGGCCTGGTGGAGGTCCCGGACGTGCCCCGGCCCGACCCGCGTACGGCGGTGATGGAGAACCCGGAGGTGCCCGAGCGCAAGCGGTTCTGCTCGCGCTCGGACTGCGGGGCCCCGGTGGGGCGTTCGCGCGGGGAGCGGCCGGGCCGCACCGAGGGGTTCTGCACCAAATGCGGCCACCCCTACTCCTTCGTGCCGAAGCTGACCGGCGGCGACATCGTGCACGGCCAGTACGAGGTGGTGGGCTGCCTGGCGCACGGCGGGCTCGGCTGGGTCTACCTCGCGGTGGACCGGGCCGTCTCGGACCGCTGGGTGGTCCTCAAAGGCCTGCTCGACAGCGGCGACCAGGACGCGATGGCGGCGGCCATCTCCGAGCGCCGCTTCCTCGCCGAGATCGAGCACGCCAACATCGTGCGGATCTACAACTTCGTGGAGCACCTGGACCAGCGGACCGGTTCGCTCGACGGGTACATCGTCATGGAGTACGTCGGCGGCAAGGCGCTCAAGGAGATCGCCAACCAGCGCCGCACCCCGGCGGGCAAGCGCGACCCGCTCCCGGTCGAGCAGGCCTGCGCGTACGGGATCGAGGCGCTGGAGGCGCTCGGCCATCTGCACAGCCGCAACCTGCTCTACTGCGACTTCAAGGTCGACAACGCGATCCAGACCGAGGACCAGCTCAAGCTGATCGACATGGGCGCGGTGCGCCGGATGGACGACGACGAGTCCGCCATCTACGGCACCGTCGGCTACCAGGCCCCCGAGGTCGCGGAGGTCGGCCCGTCGGTCGCCTCCGACCTGTACACGGTGGCGCGGACGCTGGCGGTCCTCACCTTCGACTTCCAGGGGTACACGAACACCTTCGTGGACTCGCTGCCGGACCCCGACACCATCGAGGTGTTCCGCACCTACGAGTCCTTCTACCGGCTGCTGGTCCGGGCCACCGACCCGGACCCGGGCCGGCGGTTCGCCTCCGCCCCCGAGATGGCCGAGCAGTTGACCGGGGTGCTGCGCGAGGTGGTGGCGCTCCAGACGGGACGGCCCCGACCGGCGCTGTCGACGCTGTTCGGTACGGAACTGCGCGTGACGGACACGGAGTTGTTCGCCGAGCAGGTGGACGACGTGTCGCGGCTGGGCGCCCGGGAGACCGCTGCCGGACGCGGGGGCCGCTTCGGGCGCCGCAAGGGCGCCGCGGGTCCGCTGCCGGCCGTTCCGTCGCAGGGCGGCGGCGTACCGGTCCAGGGCGGTGCGGTGCCGGGTGGCGGTGGCGGCGTGCCGGTCGCTCCGGGGGCGGTGACGTCGGCGGTGGCCGGGGCGCTGCCGGTGGGCGGGCAGCCGTCCGGCCCGGGGGCGGGCGCGTGGCCCGCCACGGGGGCGGCTCCGCTGACGGCGGCCTCGACCCATGTACGGGGCGGCCCGCCGGGCGGTACGGGCTCCGGTCCGTATCCCGGTCCGCACGGTGGCGACCCGTCGAGTGGTACGGGCTCCGGTCCGTACGCCGGTCCGCAAGGTGGCGACCCGTCGAGTGGTACGGGCTCCGGTCCGTATCCCGGCCCGCAAGGTGGCGGCCCGGCGGCGGGGCACTCGCCGCTCGCGTCCGCTCCCGCGCCCGCGCCCGCGCACACCCAGGCGCACACCCCTGTCCCGGCGCCCCGGGGTGCCTCGCCCGCTCCTGTCGGGCCGGGCTCCCCGACAGGCCCGTACGGCCCCTTCGGGGGGAGCGCGGGAGGCGTCCGGCTCGCCCTGTTCGACGCGCGGGCCACCTCCCTGGCGCTGCCGGTGCCCCGGGTCGACGCGAACGACCCGAACGCCGGTTTCCTCGCCGGGCTGATGGCCTCCGCCCCCGCCGAGCTGATCGCGGCCCTTGGGGCGGTCCCCGCGGCCTCGCTGGAGACCCGGCTGCGGGAGCTGCGGGCCCGGCTGGAGATGCGTGAGCTGGACTCCGCCGCCGCCGCGCTGACCGCCCTGGAGGCCCGGCACCCGGACGACTGGCGGGTCGTCTGGTACCGGGGCATCACCTCGCTGGTGACCGGCGACCACGAGGTGGCGGCGCTCTCCTTCGACGCGGTGTACGACGCGTTCCCCGGGGAGCCCGCGCCCAAGCTGGCGCTGGGGATCTGCGCGGAGGTGCTGGGCCAGCTGGACAACGCCGCCGAGTACTACCGCCTGGTGTGGGCGACCGATCCGAGCTTCGTGAGCGCCGCGTTCGGCCTGGCCCGGGTGCAGATCGCCGCCGGGGACCGGGCGGGGGCGGCGCTCACCCTGGAGTCGGTGCCGGAGGCGTCGATCCACTACACCGCGGCCCGGGTCGCCGCCGTGCGCGCCCGGCTGCGCGAGCGCGACCCCGCCGAGCCCCTGCTCTCCGATCTGACGGCCGCCGCCGTCCAGGTGGCGGCGCTGACCGGGTTCGGTCTGGACCCGGTGCGGCGCGAGCAGTTGACGACGGAGGTACTGGGCAAGGCGCTGGACTGGGTACTCTCCGGTAGTCCCGGTGGACCGCCGCCGGGCGGACCGGCGGCCGGGCCTGCGGGCACCCGGAAGCTGCTCGACGCGGAACTGGACGAGCGGGGCCTGCGGTTGGGCCTGGAACGCTCGTACCGCATGCTCGCCCGGCTCGCGCAGCGGGGCGACGAGAGGATCGAACTGGTGGAGCGGGCCAACCGTTTCCGCCCCCGGACGTGGGTGTGAAGATGTCAGAGAGCCACCAACAGCCCGCCCTGGCGAGGTGCCCCGGCTGCGAGGAGCCGCCGGCGTCCGGCGACCTGTTCTGCGGTGTGTGCGGCTACGACCTCTCGGCCGTGCCGGCCCGCCCCGACGACCGGCCGACGATGGCCATCACCACGCCCCCGCCGGCCTCGCCCGCCTCTGCGGCGCCCCCGGCGGCTCCGCCCGCACCCGCCGCAGCGCCGGTGGACCCGGCCGCGCCCGACGCCCCCGCGCCGCCCGCGGCCGCCGTGCGGTGGCCGGCCGCCTCCGGGGCGGACAGCTCCGGCCTGCCCGCCCCGGAGCACCGGGCGACGGACCTGCCCGGCACGGACTCGGGCGGCACACCGCTGCCGACGACGCCCCCGGCGCACGACGACGAGCAGGTGGCGGCACGCCCCGTACGCCACGACGACCGAGCGGCGACAGCGGACCCGGCCGCTGCTGAGCCCATCGCGCCCGCCCAGCCCGCCACCGAGCACAACGCCGCCGAGCACGCCACCGAGCACAACGCCGAGTCCGCCCAAACCCCCGACAGCTCCGGCGACTTCCCGCTGGCCGCGCCCGACCCCCGTACGGCGGAGCGCACGCCGACTCCGGCCGCCGGCACGAAGGTCTGCGTGGCCTGCCGGTCCGGCCGGGTCGACCTCGACGGGTACTGCGAGAACTGCGGGCACGCCCAGCCCCGCGAGCGCGACCACATGGAGCAGGAGCTCGGCTCGGTGGCCGCCGTCAGCGACCGGGGCCTGCGCCACCACCGTAACGAGGACTTCTTCGCGGTCTCCTCGACCGCGCTGCCGGACGGTTCGCCCGCCGTCGTCGCGATCGTCTGCGACGGCGTCTCCTCGGCGAGCCGGCCCGACGAGGCGTCGGCGGCCGCCTCGGCCGCCGCCAACGAGGCGCTGCTGGAGTCCCTGCCGCGCGGCACGCACCCGCAGCAGGCGATGCACGAGGCGATCGTCGCCGCGTCCGAGGCGGTCAACGCGCTGGTCCTCGATCCGCCCGGCGCCGCCGAGCAGGAGGCCCACCGCCATCAGAACGCCCCGGCCTGCACCCTGGTCGGCGCGATCATGGCGGGCGGTCTGCTGGTCGTCGGCTGGGTCGGCGACAGCCGGGTCTACTGGGTGCCGGACGACCGGACGGGCCCGCCCGCCCGGCTCACCGAGGACGACTCGTGGGCCGCGCAGATGGTGGCGGCCGGCCTGATGAACGAGGCCGAGGCATACGCGGACGAGCGCGCCCACGCCATCACCGGCTGGCTCGGCGCCGACTCCTACGAACTGGAGCCGCACACCGCCTCGTTCAAACCCGACCGCCCCGGTCTGGTGGTGGTCTGCACGGACGGCCTGTGGAACTACGCGGAATCCGCCGAGGAGATGGCCGCCGCCGTGCCTCCGGAGGCCCACCTGCGCCCGCTCCACGGCGCCCAGGTGCTCGTCGGTCACGCACTCGACGGCGGGGGCCACGACAACGTAACAGTGGCTCTGCTGCCGTTCGCCGTGGAGCCGCAAGGGGCAGGATCGGCGAGCGCGACGGAGTGAGCCGTCCAGGCCCTCCCCTCTCCGGGCACCTGCCCCCTTCCGTACGGAGCTTCAAGGAGCCAGTCCGTCTCAAGGAGCCGATCAGATGGCCATTTTCTCCAAGTCGAACGTGCCGCAGTTCTCCGTCGAGGTGTACCAGAACGCCTTCCTGCCGGAGGGCGGCCGCGAGGTGAACGCGATCGTCACCGTCACCTCGACCGGCGGCGGCACCACCGGGGGCGTCCCCCTGCCCGGAACGGCGGCCTCGCCCGGGTACGGGCCGGGGCAGGCGCCGAGCGCGGCGGTGGTGCTGATGGTCGACTGTTCCGGTTCGATGGACTACCCGCCCACGAAGATGCGCAACGCGCGCGACGCGACGGCTGCGGCCATCGACACGTTGCGCGAGGGCACGCGGTTCTCGGTGGTCGCGGGGACGCATGTGGCCAAGGACGTCTACCCCGGCAACGGACAGCTCGCGGTCGCCGACGCGCGGACGAAGGCCCAGGCCAAGGAGGCCCTGCGGAAGCTGAGCGCGGGCGGCGGGACCGCGATCGGCACCTGGCTGCGGCTGGCCGACCGGCTGCTCGGCGCCGCCGACGTCGGCATCCGGCACGGCATCCTGCTGACCGACGGCCGCAACGAGCACGAGGCGCCCGAGGACCTGCGGGCCGCGCTGGACTCCTGCGCGGGACGGTTCACCTGTGACGCCCGGGGCGTCGGCACCGACTGGGAGGTGAAGGAGGTCACCTCCATCGCCTCCTCGCTGCTCGGCACCGCCGACATCGTCGCCGATCCGGCGGGGCTCGCCGCCGACTTCACGCAGATGATGGAGAACGCGATGGGCAAGGAGGTCGCGGACGTGGCGCTGCGGCTCTGGACGCCCGTCGGGGTGGAGATCCGGTTCGTGAAGCAGGTGGCGCCCACGGTCGAGGACCTGACCGGCCGGCGCACCGAGGCGGGCCCGCGCGCCGGGGACTACCCGACCGGCTCCTGGGGCGACGAGTCCCGCGACTACCACGTCTGCGTCGTGGTCCCCGAGGCCGGGATCGGCCAGGAGATGCTGGCGGCCCGGGTCTCGCTGATCCTGCCCGACCCCTCGGGCGCGGGGGCCCCGCAGGTCCTCTCCCAGGGGCTCGTACGGGCGGTGTGGACGGACGACATGGTGGCGTCGACCTCGATCAATCCGCAGGTCGCGCACTACACGGGCCAGGCGGAACTGGCACAAGTCATCCAGCAGGGGCTGGATGCCCGCAAGTCGGGCGACTTCGACGGGGCGACGGCGAAACTGGGCCGCGCGGTGCAGCTGGCGTCGGCGTCCGGGAACCAGGACACTGCGAAACTGCTTTCGAAGGTGGTCGACGTCGTCGACGCGGCGACGGGTACTGTGCGACTGAAAGCGAAGGTCGCGGAGGCGGACGAGATGACCCTCGAAACGCGCTCCACGAAGACTGTTCGCGTCAAGAAGTAACACCACTTGGTGGCCGTACGGTCACGATCGACAGCATGACGGCCCCCGGGGCCGGACGAGGAGAGGGGGAAGCGCCGACATGCCGACCTGCCCGAACGGACACCAGTCGGGTTCCGAGGACTGGTGCGAGGTCTGCGGACACCGCATGACCGGAACGGGCGCCTCCGCCAGCGCCGTACCCCCGCCCCCTCCGCCGCCCCCCGCGCCCGGTTACGGCTACCCGCCGCCCGCCGGCAACGACGGCGGTCCGCCGACGATGCAGGCGGAGCTCTGCCCGCAGTGCCGCACGCCGCGTGAGGCGATGGCGCCGTACTGCGAGGAGTGCCGCTGGAACTTCCTCACCAACACGGCGACCTCGTACACGCCGCTGGCCCCGCAGCACGGGACGCCCGGCGATCCGGGCGGGCCTGGCGGTTCCGGTGGGCCCGGTTCCGGTGGCGCTGGTGGGCCCGGTTCCGGTGGGCCCGGCGGTCCGGGTGGGCCGGGTGGTTCCCCGCCCGGTCTCAACCTGCCGCCCGGCTTCCTGGCCCAGCAGGGTCCCGGCGGAGGCCGACAGGGCCCCGGCGGTCCTGGCGGTCCTGGTGGCCAGGGCGGTCCCGGTGGCCCTGGCGGTCCTGGCGGTCCGTCCCAGCAGCGGGACCCGTTCGAGTTCCAGGGCTCGCGGCCGTCCCAGATGAACCGTCCCGCCGAGCCGCTCGCTCACGAGCCGACCGGTCCCGGCGGCCAGGACGAGCACGGCGGCCCCGGTGGTCAACGCGGCCCCGGTGGTCAGGGCGGTCCTCCGCCGCACGCGTTCCAGCAGGGCCCGCCGCCTCCGCCGGCCTTCCAGCAGCAGGGGCCGCCCGCGCACCAGCAGCAGTCGGCGCCCTCTCCGTTCGAACCGCAGCAGGCCTCGCCCTTCGCCCCGCAGCAGCAGCAGTCGGCGCCGCACGGCGGGGGCGACGACTGGGTCCTCCCGCCGCCCTCCCAGGCGCAGGCACCGCAGCCGCCGCAGGCGTTCCAGCAGCAGGCCCCGTACCAGGGCGGTCAGCAGGGTGGCCGCCCCGACCAGAACCAGGGAAACCCGGGGAACCAGGGGTACGGCCAGGACCAGGGGTACGACCAGGGCGGCCCGCAGCACGGCCAGGTTCCAGGTCAGGGCCCCGGTCAGGGACAGCCTCAGCAGGCCACGTCCTGGACCGCCGTCATCGCGCCGGACCGTGAGTATTTCCTGGCGATGATGCAGCGCAGCGGCCCCGAGGCGACCGGGCTGAACCTGCCCGCGTACTCCCCCGAGCAGCGCCTGCCGCTCACCGGGAGCCAGGTCACCATCGGCCGCCGCCGGCACAGCACGGGCGAGTCCCCGGACATCGACCTGTCGGTGCCGCCGGAGGACCCGGGCGTCTCCCACCAGCACGCGGTGCTGGTGCAGCAGCCCGACGGCGGCTGGTCCGTGGTCGACCAGAAGTCCACGAACGGCACCACGCTCAACGGCGCCGAGGACCCGATCCAGCCGTACGTCCCCGTCCCCCTCCAGGACGGCGACCAGGTGCACGTCGGGGCGTGGACGACGATCACGATCCGCCGGGACTGAGGACCGGGGCGCCGAGGCCGGAGCGGCACCGAGACCGGGGCGGCACCGAGGACAGCGGCCCGGAGCGACGGGCGGTGACGGGCTCTCCGGTTCTCAGCCGCCCAGCGGCCAGGTGTACGGCCCCTCCGGGTCGTCCAGCCAGGCCCACTGCCGGCCCCGCGCGACCGTGACGCCGTACCGCTCCCGCCTCGGGCGCCCCTCCCGCTCCCAGAGGGAGAAGGCCTCGTGCGGATCGAGGCTGCCCGCCGTCAGGGTCAGCAGGAACCGGAAGAGCTCGTCCCCGGTCGCGCGCCGTGGCACTCCGCCGGGGCGCGCGACCGGCTCGGGCCGTGGCGAGGCCCCGCGCAGGGGCACGAAGTACGCCGGGGTGGCCAGGAAACGCCCCTCGGCGCGGGGGCCGTGCGCCGTCGTGCGCACCTCCAGCAGGACGAGCCCGGTGGCGACCGGAGCCAGGACGCACGCCCCCGGACGGCACTGTTCCGGCCAGGCGGGCGGTACGGAGGGCAGCGTGCAGGTCGCGATGATCCGGTCGTACGGGGCTCGCTGCGGGCAGCCTCTGGCCCCGTCGCCGGTGATGACCGTCGGGCGGTATCCGGCGGCGGCGAGATGGCTGCGGGCCGGGTCCGTGATCTCCGGGTCCAGATCGACGCTCGTCACCGCCGGGGCGCCGAGCCGGTGGGAGAGCAGCGCCGCGTTGTAGCCGGGGCCGGTGCCGATCTCCAGGACGGTGTGCCCGTCGTGCACGTCCAGGGCGTCGAGCATCAGGGCCATCAACGAGGGCTGGCTGGAGGACGAGATCAGCTCGCCGTCCCGCATCCGGGTGGCCAGCGCCTCGTCCCCGTACGCTCCGCGCAGCCAGCGCCGGCGCCGTACGGGATCGGGGTCCTCGCCCCAGAGCCGCTCGTAGCCCCGGGGGCCGTGCACGTAGTAGCAGGGCACGAACAGGTGGCGCGGCACCTGTTCGAAGGCGGCCCGCCAGGCGGGGTCGGTGAGCCCGCCCCGCGCGACGATGGTCCGCACCAGCTCCTGGCGCGCCTCGTCGGCCTCGGTGCCGGAAGCGAAGGGGTCCTCCCGCTGTACGCCCATGCCTCCACTGTCCTGCGGCGGGACGGCCGGGGCGAGTCCGCGAAGCGGGCCGGCCCTCGGAGCAGGCGAGTCGGAGCAGGCGAGTCGGGGCGGGGCGGGGCGGACGGGTCGGGCAGGGGCTCTCCCGGTCATTGGTCCTAGGACCCCTGACCTCGGCCGCCGCGTCTGCGACCATGGACGGGTGACAGAGATTCCGCGCGACACGCTTCAGGAGCAGACCTTTTACGAGCAGGTCGGCGGCGAGGAGACCTTCCGACGCCTGGTCCACCGCTTCTACGAGGGGGTCGCCGGCGACGAGCTGCTGCGGCCGATGTACCCGGAGGAGGATCTGGGCCCGGCCGAGGAGCGGTTCGCCCTGTTCCTGATGCAGTACTGGGGCGGCCCGCGCACCTACAGCGACCACCGCGGCCACCCGAGGCTGCGGATGCGGCACGCCCCGTTCCGGGTGGACCGGGCGGCCCATGACGCCTGGCTGGCCCATATGCGGGTCGCGCTGGACGAGCTGGGGCTGGCGCCCGAGCACGAGCGGCAGCTGTGGGACTACCTGACGTACGCGGCGGCGTCCATGGTCAACACCGCCGACTGACCGGCCCCGGCCGCCCCCGAGGGGGTTCGGGGAACCGTCGGGCAGGGCTCAGCGGTGCCCGACGGTCAGGGCCAGTGAGCCCAGCCCGCCGACCGGGTCGCGGCGCAGGGCGACCGAGCCGAACGGGGTCCGCAGCCGCAGCCAGCCGCCCGAGGCGAACAGCGAGACGGGGAAGGCCGGGTCGGCGCGCAGGAAGCCGAGGGACTGGGCGGCGTGGACCGCGCGCAGCGGCAGTTCGGTGGCGCCGACCGGGCGGGACCAGATCTCCCGGCCGATACGGTCGCGTTCGGCGCGGGTGCGCAGCTCCTCGGGCAGCGCCTCGTCCCGCGTACGGAACTCGGCGACGGCCGCGTCCAGATCGGTGCGCAGGGCGTCCGGCCGGGGCAGGCCCGCCTGCTCCTGCCAGGGCCCCCGGGGCGGCAGGACGCCGGTCCAGGGCGGCCCGGTGACGGGGGCGGGCAGCGCACCGCCCCGCTCGCCGGGCCCCTCCCCGGCGATGTCGAGGGACTCCAGCAGCTCGCCGGCCGACACCGTGACGTCGAGCGTCCGGGCGTGGGCCAGGCGGGCCGTACGGATCGCGAGGACCTCGAAGGAGGGCGGGCGGCCGAACACGGCCAGTGCGTCGCCGCCGCCCGCCTGCAACCGGACCGCGGCGGCCCGGTCGTAGTGGAGCAGCCGGCCGAGGAAGGCGGCGAGATCCGCCACCTCCCTCGCGTCGGCGAACCGCAGCGACTGCACAGGCACGGTCATGCCGCGGCGGGCTCCTCTGCCAGGTACTTCTGGAGGAAGAGCTTCTCCTCGGCGGAGATCCGCCGGGGCCGCTCCTCGGCCAGGTCGTACGGGACAACGACGGTCGAGGCCCGTACGTACACCTGCTCGGGGTCCTTGATCTCGTAGGCGATCGTCAGCGACGCGGCGCCTATCTTCGTGACCCACGACTCGACGGTGACCGGCGCGTGCCGGTGCACCAGCGGCCGTACGTAGTCGATCTCGTGCCGGGCCACGACGGACCCGCCCGCGAACGACGGCGAGCCGTCCCCCGGCGCCAGCCGGAACATGAAGTCGATGCGCGCCTCCTCCAGGTAGCGGAGGAAGACCACGTTGTTGACGTGGCCGAAGGCATCCATGTCCGACCAGCGCAGGGGGCAGCTGTAGATGTGACGAGCCAAGACGATCAGCCTCGCGTGAGCTTCTTGTACGTGGCGCGGTGCGGGCGGGCCGCGTCCGCGCCGAGACGCTCGACCTTGTTCTTCTCGTACGACTCGAAGTTGCCCTCGAACCAGTACCACTTGGAGTCACCCTCGTAGGCGAGGATGTGCGTCGCGACGCGGTCCAGGAACCAGCGGTCGTGGGAGATGACCACTGCGGCGCCCGGGAACTCCAGGAGGGCGTTCTCCAGCGAGGAGAGCGTCTCGACGTCGAGGTCGTTGGTGGGCTCGTCGAGGAGCAGCAGGTTGCCGCCCTCCTTGAGCGTCAGCGCCAGGTTGAGGCGGTTGCGCTCACCACCGGAGAGGACACCGGCCGGCTTCTGCTGGTCGGGGCCCTTGAAGCCGAACGCGGAGACGTAGGCGCGCGAGGGCATCTCGACCTGGCCGACGTTGATGTAGTCCAGCTCGTCCGAGACGACGGCCCAGAGGGTCTTCTTCGGGTCGATGTTGGCGCGGGACTGGTCGACGTAGGAGATCTTGACCGTGTCGCCGACCTTGATGGAGCCGCTGTCCGGCTCCTCCAGGCCCTGGATCATCTTGAACAGCGTGGTCTTGCCCGCGCCGTTGGGACCGATGACGCCGACGATGCCGTTACGGGGCAGCGTGAACGACAGGTCGTCGATGAGGACCTTGTCGCCGAAGGCCTTCGAGAGGTTCTCGACCTCGACGACGATGGAACCGAGGCGCGGGCCCGGCGGGATCTGGATCTCCTCGAAGTCCAGCTTCCGCATCTTGTCGGCCTCGGCGGCCATCTCCTCGTACCGCGCGAGGCGGGCCTTGGACTTGGTCTGGCGCCCCTTGGCGTTGGAGCGCACCCACTCCAGCTCTTCCTTGAGCCGCTTCTGGCGCTTCTCGTCCTTGCGGCCCTCGACCTTGAGGCGGGTGGCCTTGCGCTCCAGGTACGTGGAGTAGTTGCCCTCGTAGGGGATCGCGCGGCCTCGGTCGAGCTCGAGGATCCACTCGGCGACGTTGTTCAGGAAGTACCGGTCGTGGGTGACGGCGACGACGGCACCCGGGTACTTCGAGAGGTGCTGCTCCAGCCAGTTCACCGACTCGGCGTCGAGGTGGTTGGTGGGCTCGTCGAGGAGGAGCAGGTCCGGGGCCTCGATGAGGAGCTTGCAGAGCGCCACGCGGCGCTTCTCGCCACCGGAGAGGTTGGTGACCGGCCAGTCGCCGGGCGGGCAGCCCAGGGCGTCCATGGCCTGCTCCAGCTGGGCGTCCAGGTCCCACGCGTTGGCGTGGTCCAGGTCCTCCTGGAGCTTGCCCATCTCGTCCATGAGCGCGTCGGAGTAGTCGGTCGCCATGAGCTCGGCGACCTCGTTGAAGCGCTTGAGCTTGCCCATGGTCTCGGCGGCGCCGTCCTGGACGTTCTCCAGGACGGTCTTGCTCTCGTCGAGCTTCGGCTCCTGCATGAGGATGCCGACGCTGAACCCGGGCGAGAGGAAGGCGTCGCCGTTGGACGGCTGCTCCAGGCCCGCCATGATCTTCAGCACCGTGGACTTGCCGGCGCCGTTGGGGCCCACGACACCGATCTTCGCGCCGGGCAGGAAGTTCAGGTTGACGTCATCGAGAATCACCTTGTCGCCGTGCGCTTTGCGCGTCTTGCGCATGGTGTAGATGTACTCAGCCAAGAGAAACCGTCCGGCAGCAATAGAGGTGTGGGCAGATACACCCCATCTTGCCTGACGTCCACCCCCGGAAGGAAACCACGTCCAGGGGCGGACGGCCGGACGCGGGCTCGTCATCACCCAGCGTGCTGCTGTGCTTCCTTGCGGCGCAGGACGAACAGGGCGCCGCCGCCGATGACGAGGAAGCCGACGGCGAGGGCCGCGATCATCGGGGTGGTGCTGGAGCCGCCGGTCGCGGCGAGGTCGCCCTCCAGGCCCGAGGTGGTGGACCCGGTCGAGGCGGGGACGGACTGCACGGCGCTCCGGGTGCCGATTCCGGTGTCGTCGTCACCCGGCTGGTCCTTCCCGGCCTCGATGACGCTGCCGCTGGTGGCGCAGTCCAGCACGCCGGTGAAGTTCTTCCGGAGACCGCCGGGGCCGGTGATGGTGAAGTCGTACGCCTGGTCCTCGGCGACCGGGATCGTCACCGTCTCGGTGGCTCCGGCGGCGACGGTGTGCTCGTAGCCGCCGAGCTCGAAGGTGAAGGGCTCGTCGCCCTGGTTGGCCGCGGTGATGTCCACGCCGCCCGCCGCGCAGTTCTTCCTGGCGGTGATCGCGGGGGCGGCGCCCGTCTCGGCCCAGGTGGCGGTGGCCCGTGCGGAGACCGTGGACTCGCTGGAACCGGCCAGGATCTGGGTCTGGGTGCGGGTGGTCCCGGCGAAGGCCCTGCCGACCGGCACGGAGGTGGTGGTCTGGACGGACAGCGAGGCGGAGCCGTCGGCGCTGCCCTCCGGCACGTCGAAGTAGAGGCGGGCGCCGTCGACGGCGGAGGTGACGGGCACGCCCTCCTCGTCGGTCACCGTGATGCCGCTCGCCGCCGCGTCCACCGGAGGCGACACGGAGACCTGGCCCGCGTCGGTGCGGACGGTGACCGGGCCCAGCCGGTCCCCCGCGCGGCCGGAGACCGCCGCGGGCTCCAGCGTCAAGGACGCCCGGGGCTCGGCGACGTTGCGCGCGCGCTTGTGCAGCCAGTCGGCGAGCTTCTCGGCCTGCTTGTCCGAGGCGGTGACATCGGCGTCGTCCGAGTACCGCCAGATGGCGACCTGGGTGCCCGCGGCGGCGGTCCGCTCGGTGAGCGGCCCGGTGCCCGCCGCCTCGGCCAGCGCGGCGAGGTCGTCGATCTGCGGGTAGGAGTGCTGGAGGATCCACCGGATCTTCCCGGCGTTCCTGTTGGCGCCGAGGGAGGTCTCGGCCCAGGGGGTCTCCAGGTACTTCGCCTGGTCCTGGGTGGGGTTGTGGAGGTCGATGCAGTACGTCTTGAGCTTGCCGCCGCCGTCCACGGTCATCTCGAAGAGCCCGGCGGGCAGCTCCTGCGTCCGGTCGGGGGCGCCGTTCTCGCCCGGCAGGCGGAGCACGGCGCTGTCGAAGATCTTCAGCCCGTCGAGCACCGCCGCCGCACCGCCCTGGTGCCGGCCCGGGTCGTCGGCGGCCGCCGTGCCCGTCCCGGCGAGGGTGGCCGCCGTGACGAGACCGGAGAGCAGCAGCGCGGTCATCGGCCGGAGGAGGCTTCTGCCGCGCCCGCGCCACCCTCTTCGCCCGGTCCCGCCGGTCGCCCCGGCCCGCGCCGCTGCGCCGGTCTCCCCGGTGCGCGCCGCTCCGCCGGGGGCGGCGTGCACCGCCTTCGCGTCGGACGGCGAAGCGGACACTGAAGACGCAGAAAACACAGAATTCCCCTCCGGGCGAGACCCTCGCGCGTGGTGCGCGTGTGGGGAATGCCTCGCCAGCAGACTCAAGTGACCCATGAGCTCTGGGAATCCTAAGGACCGGGCGAACCACAGTCCCCCGTACCGCCGTCGGCCAACCATTCCGAATCGGAATCGTTATCGGCGGGCCACCCCTCCGACCAGCCCTTTCAGGACACCGCCACCCTTTCCGCGACTCTTTCGCGCACGGTCGTGGACGTGTCCGTACCACCTGTCGGACTGTCGTCCGCACCGCCGAAGGGCGGTCCGGACGACCCTCCGTCACCTCCGTGCCGCGCCAGTGGTGTCAGCGCCGGTTCGGTCCTGACGACCCGGCGGAAGGCGGCGGTCCCCCGGCTCAGGTCGTGGCCCACCGCGACCGCCTCGACGTCCACGAACGCCCGGCGCCCGCCGTCCCGTTCCTCCTCGCGGACCTTCAACCGGCCGTGGACCACGAGGGGTTCGCCGATCGCCACCGAGCCGGCCAGGTTGGCGGCGAGCGTCCGCCAGGCCCAGACCGTGTAGAAGCTGGTGGGCCCGTCCGTCCAGAGCTGCGTCTCGCGGTCCCGGCGCCTCGGGGTCACGGCCAAGCGAAATCGCGCCATTCCCCCGGTGGCGGTCTCACGGAACTCCACCGCCGTGGCGGCGTTTCCCACCAGCGTCACCATCGTCTCGTTCATGTCCAGCCCCCTGCTGCCTCGTTCTGTCGTTCCGTCGTTCCGTCCACCGCTGTACTGACTTCATGGTGGACGCCGGAAGCGAAGAGCGCGGGGGCCTGTGGACTACTGGCCGGTTGTGGAAAACTCCGTCACCGCCACGTACCTCTCGCGTACCTCCCGGTAGCGCACCAGCTCCGCCGCGACCGGGTCCAGGACCCTGGCCCGGCCGCACCCGGCCGCCGCCTCGCGCAGCCGTCGTTCGGCGTCCTGCCCGTAGCGCCGGGCGGGGCCCCTGATCGCCGCCGCGCAGGACCACTCCACCAGCGGCCCGCCGACGACTCCGGCCAGCATGATCAGGGCGGGGGTGACGAGCCCCGGCTCCAGGACGCCGACGATCTGGCCGAGCAGCCACAGGCCGCCGAAGACCTGGAGCAGCGTCATGGACACCTGGGCCAGTACCGCGACGGGCCACCACTTGGGCCGGGGCGGCTTGGCCGGCCGCCCGCCCGGCACCACGCCGAAGGCCGGGCCCCGGCTCCCCGAGCCGCCGACCCGCCCGGCGCTGTCCGAAGCGCCCGAAGCGCCCGAAGCGCCCGAAGCACTCAAGGCACCCGAGGCATGCCCCATGGCTTCACTCGACGCCGCCTCATCTGCGGCCCCATCTGCGGCCCTATCTGCGGCCTTGCCCGAGGCCTTGCCCGAGGCTTTGGGAGAACCGACCCCCGCCGCCGCCTTCGTCGCCAGCTCGTCCAGCGCCTCCGACAGCCCCTTGGCCCCGTTGAACGCCGCCTCGCGCACCGCCTGGGCCCAGGGTGCGGGCAGCCCGTCGGCGGCGGCGTCGGCGACGATCCGGACGGCCTGCTCGACCCGCTGCCGGGCGGTCAGCTCCTCCTCGGGCGGGGCGAGCGCCTGGCCCATCCGGTCCAGGCTCCCCGGCAGCCCCCGGGACTCGTACCAGCGCCACAGCCGCAGCCACGGCGTCCCGCAGGCCCGGCCCGCGTTCCTGCGCCACTCCCGCTCGGCGGCCTGACCGGCGGCGGCCGCCCCGACCGCTTCGGCCAGCCGGTCGGTGAACTCCTCCCGGGCCCGCTCGCCGAGACCGGGCCGCCCCTCCGCCACGTACACGGGGCGCAGCCGCGCCGCAGCCGCGTCCACGTCGGCGGAGAGGCGGCGGGTGGCGGCCGTGCGGTCCTGGACGAACCGGCCGACCATCTCGCGCAGTTCGGGCACCCCGTCGCCGGTCAGCGCGGACAGGGGCATGACGGTGGCGCCGGGTTCGCCGTGCTCGCCCACCGCCATGCCGTCCTCGTCCAGGAGCCGGCGCAGATCGTCGAGCACGAGGTCGGCGGCCTCGCCGGGCAGCCGGTCGATCTGGTTGAGGACGACGAAGGTGACCTCGGCGTGCCCGGCGAGGGGGCGCAGGTAGCGCTCGTGCAGGGCGGCATCGGCGTACTTCTCCGGGTCGACGACCCAGATCACCGCGTCGACCAGCGCCAGCACCCGGTCCACCTGGTGCCGGTGGTCCGTCGCGGCGGAGTCGTGGTCGGGCAGGTCGACCAGGACGAGCCCCTGGAGCGCCTCGTCGAAGGCGGCGGGACCGGGGTGCGGCCTGCGGCGCAGCCGGCCGGGGATCGCGAGGCGGTCGAGCAGGCCAGCGGCCCCGTCGGTCCAGCTGCACGCGATGGGCTGGGAGGTGGTGGGGCGGCGCAGCCCGGTGTCGGAGATCTGCGCCCCGGCCAGGGCGTTGAACAGGGTCGACTTGCCGCTCCCGGTGGCCCCCGCGATGGCGACGACCGTGTGCCGGGAGGAGAGCCGCTGCCGGGCCGCCGCCTCGTCCAGCACGCGTCCCGCCTCGGCCAGGACGTCCCGGTCGAGCCGGGCGCGGGAGAGTCCGACGAGTTCACGCAGGGCGTCCAGCCGGGTCGGCAGGGGGCCGCCGGAGGGCCCGTACGCCTCGACCTGCGGCCGGACGTCGTCCTCGCCGGAAGCGAAGGCGCCGGAGGCCCCGCCCGTACGGAAGCCTGCGGCACGGGAGCCGGGCGCGCCGCAATCGCCACCACCGGCACCACCCGCACCACTCACACCACCCGTACCAGCCGCACCAGCGCCGGCATCGACCGCCACCGCCCGGCGCGCGATGAGCCCGTCGTCCCAGCGCCCGCCCTCACGCTCGTACTCCCCCTCCTTCTCCCGCTCCCTTTCCCTCTCCCTCTCGTCCCCCTTCCGCTCTCCGCCCGTCTCCGTCGTGCCGTTGCCCTGGTCCTCGTCCGTGACGGCAGTCATCGCTGCCACCTCTCCTTCTGCAGTACGGAAAGCGCGGCGATCAGTTCGGCCTGCGGCTCGGGGACGACGTCGAGCGCGTCGAGCGGGGCGAGCCTGCGGTCGCGTTCGCCGCCGAGCACCTGATCCAGATAGGTCGTCAGCAGTTCGCCGCCCTTGTCGCGGAGGCGCAGCGCGCCCTGGGCGCCGATGCGTTCGGCGAGCTGCTCCCCCGCCGTACGGGTCCGCCGCCCGCCGAGCAGCGCCGCCGCGAGCAGGGCCGCGACGGTCTCGGGGTCGGGCGCCACGCTGCGTTCGAGCTGGCGCACCTCCTCCTCCGCCAGCTCCTCCAGGACCCGCCGCCACCGCCGTACGGCGACGGCGATCCGGCCCTCGATGTCCTCCACGGGCCCCCATCTCCCGCCCTCCCGCCCGGCGCCCTCGAACCGGAACGCCCCGGCGGCGGGCTCGCGGCTCCACTGCGTACGGATCTGCTCGTCGGCGGCGGAGACGGCGCACTGGAGCAGCGCGATCAGGCTGTCGACGAGCGCTTCGAGGAGTTCGCCGGGTGCGCTGTAGAGGGGGTAGCCGCGCCACCGGGTCCGCGCGTCCCCGGCGAGGACCGCCCCGCTCTGGAGCCTGCGCCGGATCCGGGCGGCCTCCTTGCCGTACGCGTCCTCGACCACGCCGGTGAGCCGTACGGACGCCGCGTACTGCGCGGCGACGGCCGACGCGAGCTCGGGCATCCGTACGTTCAGCGATTCGATGAGCCCGGAGGCCGTACGCCCCACCGCCTGCTGCCGGGCGGCGGGGTCCTGGGCCCGGTGGGTGAGCCAGGCCCGCAACGGGGCGACGGCGGTCGTGGGGAGCAGCCCGCTGCCGCCGCCCGCGGACTCGGGGAGTTCGGGGATGGTGAAACGGGGTACCTCCCCGAGCCCGGCGCGAGTCAGGAGCGCCGCGTACTGCCGGGAGACCTCGGTGATGACCTGGTGGGGCACCCGGTCCAGGACGGTGACGAGGGCGGCGTCGTACTCCTTCGCGGTACGCAGCAGATACCAGGGCACCGCGTCGGCGTACCGGGAGGCCGTGGTGACCATCACCCAGATGTCGGCGGCGCAGATGAGTTCGGCGGCCAGGACCCGGTTGCGTACGACGAGGGAGTCGATGTCGGGGGCGTCGAGGATGGCGAGCCCGCGGGGCAGGCTGACCGCGGTCTCCACCCGCAGCACGTTCGCGTCGTCCGCGCCGGGCCCGAGGTCGTCGAGCCCGTCGGGGTCCCGGGCCTGACCCGGCGGCAGCCAGACGCGGGTCAGCTGGGGCAGCACCCGTACGCCGGCGAACCAG
Organism: Streptomyces sp. NPDC007346; assembly: GCF_040703535.1. Classification (NCBI taxonomy): domain Bacteria; kingdom Bacillati; phylum Actinomycetota; class Actinomycetes; order Kitasatosporales; family Streptomycetaceae; genus Streptomyces; species Streptomyces sp. NPDC007346. The sequence goes on along the minus strand of NZ_JBEYKR010000001.1, from coordinate 76,800 downwards.
TGGTGGTCGTCGGGGTGACAGACCAGCACCGGTGTGCGCGTGGTGGGCCGCAGGACCCCTGCCTCGCTGACCCGGCACCCCACGAGCGAGTTGACCAGCGTGGACTTCCCGGCCCCGGTGGACCCGCCGATCACGGCGAGCAGTGGAGCCTCGGGATCCTTGAGCCGCGGCAGGAGGTAGTCGTCGAGCTGTGCGAGGAGTTCGACCCTCGTCTGCCAGGCGCGTTCGGTCCCCGGCAGCGGGAGTGGAAGACGCACGGCGGCGACACGGTCGCGCAGGGCGGAAAGTGCGTCGATGAGCTGAGGCCGTACGTCCATGGTCACCACATGCGAAGAATGCCCAATTTTAGCGCCTTTTTGAAGCGTATAGCCCCCTCTGCGCGGCGGTTCCACCCTCTGAGCAGAGTCCGGACAGAGGGGACGAGTGGGGCGCAGGCATAACGAGTGCACAACACCCGGGCCACAGGGCGTGAAAAGCGGTGCGGGATCCGTACTCACCTGCGATTATCGGTTCGCTTCACCGAACCTCCACATCGTGCCACGCAGGTGAAGCAACCGGGTCCAGGCGATCGGAGCCCTATCCTTGTCCCGGCACGGCCACGGAACCACCCGATCAGGGCTCCCGGCCCCCGTAGCTCAGTGGATAGAGCAGGCGCCTTCTAAGCGCTTGGCCGCAGGTTCGAGTCCTGCCGGGGGCGCACCGACCGCACGACCGTGAGGCCCTCCGCACCGGAGGGCCTTTTCGCTGGTCGGCGCAGGTTAGCGGGGCGGGGGTAGTGGCGGCGTAAGACGGCGCGGGAGAGGGTTCCGCACACCGCCCGGCGCCCTGGATCTCCTCGCATATCCAGGAAAATGGCCATTCCGGTTGAGGAGTGGGCACATGCCGGATCATCCTTGCGGGCATGAACCTGCGCTCCTCCCTCGACGTGTCCGGCCTGCGCGACTACGCCTTCGACTGGGCGCTGGTGGACGTGGAGACGTCCGGGCTCGTCGCTCGGCGGGACCGCGTGCTGTCGGTGGCGGTGGTGACCATCGGTCCGGACGGGGAGCAGACCGGGGAGTTCTCGACCCTGCTGAATCCGGGGTGCGATCCGGGGCCGGTGCACGTGCACGGCCTGACCGCCGAGCGGCTGCTGGGCGCGCCGACCTTCGAGCAGGTGGCGGGGCAAATAGGGGCGCTGTTGCAGGACCGGGTTCTGGTGGCCCACAACGCCCAGTTCGACTACGACTTCCTGGCGCACGAGTTCGCGCGGGCCCGCCTGTACCTGCCGGTCTCCCAGCGGCTGTGCACCCTCGCCCTGAACCGGCAGGTGGACCCGCCCGCTCCGGACATGAAGCTGGGGACGCTCGCCGCCCACTACGGCGTACCGCAGCTGCGGGCACACGACGCCCTGGACGACACCCGTGTGCTGGCCGGCATCCTCCGTGCGACGCTGCGGGAAGCCGCGCGGCTCGACCTGCAACTTCCCCTGGTCGAGTGCCCGCCGCGCCAGGACGTGCGGTTCGCGCCTCAGCCGCCCAAGGCACCCTGCGCGTACCGCAATCCCGGGCGGGCGGAGCCGGGCGGTCCGCTCGTGCAAGGCATGAAGATCGCCATCACCGGGGAGACGGCGACCGCACGCGCCGAGCTGGTGGCGCGGTCGGTCGCGGCGGGGCTGAACGTCATGTCCTCGGTCAGCCGCCACACCAGCGTGCTGGTCACCGACGAGGCGGCTTCGGGCTCCGCGAAGGCCCGCCGGGCGGCCGCCGAGGGCGTGCCCGTGATCGACGAGCACACGTTCCTGCGGCTGCTGGGTGACGTACGCCCTGGGACACCGCACCGGACTGCGGCGGGGTCGAAGGCCGCGGCACCTGGGGTTGCGGCAGCGGTCCCGGGGAGCGGCAGCAGCGTCCCAGCTCTCGGGAGCGGCATGGCCGCTGCCGGGACAACCACTCCGGCTCCTGCTTCCGCTTCCGTTCCTACTGCTCCTGCGCCTGCTTCCGCTCCTGCTCCTGCTTCCGTTGCTGCCGCAGCCGCCCCCGCGCCCCAGGCCGTCTCTCCCACGCCTCCCGGAGCCGGCGCTCCCGCGTCTGCCCGGTCCACGCCGGGTGCGGCCGTCCCTGCTCCACGCCGGCCGGCCACGGCTGCGGCGACGGGCCGCCCTCTGGCCGGGCGGCGCGTCCTCATACTCGGCGGCACCCATCCCGCCGCGGCCGCCGCGCGCACCAGGGTCGTCGAGCTGGGCGGTTCCGCCGCCATCAACCTTTCCAGCAGTGTCACCGACGCCGTCCTCCTGCCGGGAGGGGAGGCCGATCGCCGGATGCGGCGGCTGCCCGAACTGGGAGTCCCTGTGCATGACGAACACTGGCTGACCGCGACGCGGGCCGCTCCCGCCGAGACCGGCACGGCCTCACCGGCGGCAACCGGCTCTTCCTCACCGGAGCCGAAAGCGGACCGTCCGCCGTCCCCTCTCATCCTGCCGCGCGGCGGTGTCGTGGACCTGCCCCCTCAGCAGCAGGCCACGGCCCCGCTGTGGCACATCACCGCGGCCTGGGTTCCGCAGGACGCGTGCGAGATCGATGTGGTCGCCTTCGTACTCGACGAGGACGAGCAGGTGACGTTCGACGAGGACTTCGTCTTCTACGGTGCCCCCGAGAACCCCGCAGGCACCGTACGTCTCCTCACCGACGGCCCGGCCGAGCAGACGATCGCCGTCGACCTCGCATCCCTCCCGCCCGCCTCCCGTAAGGTCGCCGTCGCCGCTGCCATCGACGGGAAGACGACCTTCGGCGACGTCGGCGCGGTCCAGATCACCGCGGTACCCGGCACCGGAGCCGCACCGCTGGCCAGGGCCACCCTGGACGCCGCCACCACGGAACGCACCTTGCTCCTGGCCGAGTTCTACCGCCGCGGGCCGGTCTGGCGCTTCCGCGCGGTCGGACAGGGTTACGACCACGGGCTCGCGGACCTGGCACGGGGCTACGGCGTCGACATCGCCGACTGAGCAGACGGCGAGGCAGGCGACAAGGCCGACGACAAGGCCGACGGCGAGGCAGACGGCGAGGCAGACGGCGACGCGGGCAAGGGCTCGGCCCCACTGCCCGCACACGGCCCTCATCGCACCAGCAGCAACCCGCAGCCGTAAGCCCGGCCATGTCCGAGCCCCCTCGCCGCGTCGGCCGGGCGCGTACGGCAGCGGGAGCGGGACGGGGGCGGGGGCGGGCCGTCGTTGTCGTACGGCGGTGGGGCCCCCGGCCGGAACTCCGTCGCGGCCCGCGCACGGCACTCCGGCCCCGCCCGTCCCCCACGCCCCTCGAGGCGGGATGTGCAGCGCAAGAGTGGACGACCGACGAAACGTTCGGTACGGAGCGACGTTCAAGGCGCCGCAAGAACGGGCAAATCGATTCTGTACGACCGTAGGCGGAATCCCGTCGCGGGGCACCTCCCACCTCTCCGCGGACCCGTTCGGGCGAGCGCGACTTCGTTGTGCCGTCCGGCCCTCGGTCGTGCTCGCCATCCGCCGAACACCCCTGCGAACCGACGTACCACCTGGAAAGGAGCGCCACGATGGCAACGCCGCTGTCCGCCGACAAGCTGCTCAAAGCCCTCCGCGACGAAGGCCTCCGCGTCGTCGAACACCGGAGCTGGCGTACGAACAACCGGAATCACAAAGGGTCCTGGGGTCCGACGCACGGCGTCATGATCCATCACACCGTCACATCGGGCACCGCCGCCTCCGTCGATCTCTGCTACAACGGCCACTCCGCCCTCCCCGGCCCCCTCTGCCACGGCGTCATCGCCAAGGACGGGACCGTCCATCTCGTGGGGAACGGGCGGGCCAACCACGCCGGGCTCGGCGACGACGACGTGCTGCGTGCCGTCATCGCGGAGAAGGCCCTGCCGCCGGACAACGAGGCCAACACCGACGGCAACCGGTACTTCTACGGCTTCGAGTGCATCAACCTCGGCGACGGCAAGGACCCGTGGCCGGCGGCCCAGCTGCTGGCCATCGAGCGCGCGGCCGCCGCCGTGTGCCGGGCGCACGGCTGGGGCGAGCGGTCGGTGATCGGGCACCTGGAGTGGCAGCCGGGCAAGATCGACCCGCGCGGCTTCACCATGAACTCGATGCGCACCCGGATCGGCAAGCGGCTGGGCGGCTCACCGGACGGGCCCTCCCAGCCGCCGAGACCGACGTACGAGCCGTTCCCCGGGGCGTCGTTCTTCAAGGTCGGCCGCAACAGCCCGGTCATCACGGCGATGGGCAAGCGCCTGGTCGCCGAGGGGTGCAGCCGGTACACGGTGGGCCCCGGCCCGGCCTGGTCCACGGCGGACCGGAACTCGTACGCGGCCTGGCAGCGCAAGCTGGGCTACACCGGCACCGACGCGGACGGCATCCCGGGGAAGACCAGCTGGGACCGGCTGAAGGTGCCCAACGTGTGAGTCTCGCGGCCGGCGGTCCTACAGCGCGATGGCCAGCAGGACGCACGCCGCCAGCACGAAGGCGGTGCGGACCTGGTGGAAGGTGTTCCAGCGGGGTTCGAAGGCCTTGCGGGCGGCGCTGTCGTCGCCGCCCTCCGACTTCGCGAGCGCGTTGTTGAGCGGGATGTTGCCGGCCACCGTGACCACATGACCGGCGACCACGCAGACGAGCGCCCCCACGAGCGCCGGGCCCTCCACGGCGTCGTGCTCGCCGAGTCCGGTGAAGAGCGCGGCGGCGGGCAGGGCGACCACGCCGAGGAAGAGGACGAGGAAGGCCGGCCCGGGGACCTTCTCGTTGAAGCGGCGCATCGCCGCGGTGAACTGATCGTCCGTCAGCTCGGCGAGGCCGGGCATGATCGCGATCAGGAACGACAGCATGAAGCCCGCGTAGAGGCCGGTGACGATCACGGAGAGCACCAGGAGCAGGGAGGTCATGGCGGACATCATGACCGGCGACAGCCGTTCGCACAGCCATATTTCGCATGGCCGTGCGAACGTCGCCCGCGGTGAGGAGCCGGTCGGGTATCGGTCGGCTGCCGGGAAGCCGGTCAGGTCGGTCGGCTGCCGGGAAGGGCCGGGCGGGTCGGTCGGCTGCCGGGAAGGGCCGGGCGGGTCGGTGGCTGCCGAGGGGTCAGTCGGGTCGGTCGGGCCCCTCGGCTGCGCAAGGGCCCCCGTTGGCTCGGTCGGCCGTCACGGGCCCGTCGGCTGCCTAGGCAGGGGCCCGGCCGCTCAGCCGATCTCTCCCTCGCGCGTGTCTTCCCCGTCCTCCGGCTCGGTCCCGTTCCTGAGCGCCTCCGCCTGTCCGATCGCCGTCGCCAGCTTCCGTACCGAGCTGTCCTCGGTCTCGTCCGCCAGCTTCGATGCCCGGGAGGCCAGCTCACGGAGTGAGGGTGTGCCGGGCAAGTCGCCGCCGCGCAGGGTGTCGGCGAAGTAGGCGGCCACGGCCGCGACCTGGAGCCGCTGCGGCGCGCCGCCCCACAGATCGCCGTCGAGCGCCCCGGTCCCCACCGTGCCGCTCTCCTCGTACGCCTTGCGGGTCTTGGGGTCGAGCCACCGCACGGTCGCCTTGGCCACCGGGCCGGAGGCGCCCTCGCGCAGCCGTACGGCATAGAGCGCGGTCACCGTGTGGCCGGGGCCGACCTCGCCGCCGTCGACGCTGTCATCGCGGAAGTCCTCGTCGGCGACCTTGCGGTTCTCGTAGCCGATCAGCCGGAACTGCTTCACGGTCCCCCGGTCGAACGCCACCTGGGCCTTGGCGTCGCGCGCCCGCAGTTCGATGTGGGCGGGCAGCTGGTCGACGAAGACCTTGCGGGCCTGCTCCTCGTCGCCGACGTACGTGGTGTGGCCGTCGCCCCGGTTGGTGAGCCGCTCCATGAACGCGTCGCCGTAGTCGCTGCCGACGCCGACGCCGAAGAGCGTGATGCCGTACTCACGGCGGGCGGAGTCGATCCGTTCCAGGATGTTGTCGGCGCTGGTGTCGCCGGTGTTGGCGAGAGCGTCGGAGAGGAGCACCACCCGGTTGTTCACGCCCTTGCGGTGGCCCTCGACGGACTCCTCGTAGCCGCGCTTGATCCCCGCCTCCACGTTGGTGGACCGGGCGGCCTCCATCTCGTCCACCGCGTCCCGGATCTTGTTCCGGTTGCCCTTGAGGCGGGTCATCGGCAGCCGGGTCTCGGCCTCGTCGCTGAAGGTGACCAGGGCGACGGAGTCGTCGTCGCGCAGCTCGTCGGTCAGGATGTGCAGGGACTTCTTGACCAGCCCCAGGCGGCCGGGGCCGGCCATGGAGCCGGAGACGTCGACGACGAACGTGAGGGAGGCGGGCGGGCGTTCGTCGGTCGGCGGGGCGGTCTTGGTGGCCAGGCCGACGCGGAGCAACGACCAGTCGGAGGGCCCGGAGCCCGTGCCGTTGCTGGTGCCCGCGCCCTTGCTGGTGTCCGTTCCCGTTCCCTTGCTGGTGCCCGTTCCCTTGCTGGTGCCCGCGCCGATCCTCGCCCCGTCGACCGTCACGGAGAAGCCGTTGCCCTCGGGCCGTTCGTACCCCTGCCGGAAGCTGTTGACGAACTCCTCCGGCCGTACGTCCGCCGCGTCGGGCAGCCTGCCGTCACCGAGGGTGCGGCGCGCGTAGCCGTAGCTCGCGGTGTCCACGTCCAGGGCGAAGGTGGAGAGGTAGTCCGGGGCGGCGGTGTCCGGCTCGGCCGCGTCGCCGTTCTGCCCGCTCTCCCCGCTGTCTCCTCTCTCCCCGCTCTCCTCGCTCTCCCCGGAGTGCCTGCCCTTCTCCGGCGCCACCGCCTCCGGTGCGGGCTGCGCGCCGGCCGTCCCCTGCGGCGGGCGTGCGCCGGAGCCCTTGTCAGCGGTGGCGTTGTCCGACGACTCGGTGCCGCTGCACGCGGTGAGCAGCATCCCGGCGGCGAGCAGGAGCGCCACCGCCGGGGCCCGGCCCCCCACCCGGCCCCCTGCCCGTGCCCCTGATCGCTTGCCGTTTCGCTGGTGCATCCGTAACCCCCCACGTCATCACGGTGTCCCTGTGTCCGACACCTGTGAATGTGACGTACGAGGCCGCCGGCCGGAGCCGACGAAAGCGTTGCGGAACCGTCTCGATGCGGCAACAGAGGCCGGGCAGAAGACGCTTGTGGCCGGGCAGGAGCCCTGTGTGGCCGGGCGAACCGCGGAACATCAGGTTCAGGACACGATGTCCTTACGACTGAACCCTCGGAACGCCAGAGCGAACAGGATCAGGGCGTACGTCACCGAGATCGCCGCCCCCTTGATCATGCCGCCCCACTCCAGCTCGGGCTGGAGCGCGTCGGCCCACGCGAACTGCCAGTGCGCGGGCAGGAAGTCGCGCCAGGAGCCGAGCGCCGTGACGGCGTCGAGCACATTGCCGACGATGGTGAGGCCGACCGCGCCGCCGACCGCGCCGAGCGGGGCGTCCGTCTTCGTCGAGAGCCAGAACGCCAGCCCCGCCGTGACGAGTTGGGAGACGAAGATGAACGCGACGACGAGCGCGAGGCGCGGCACGGTGTCCCCGGCGGCCAGCGCTCCCCCGGTGGGCAGTTTCAGCGGGCCCCACCCGTAGGCCGCCGTGCCCGCCGCCAGGGCGACGAGCGGCAGCAGCACCATCGCGGCCAGGCTGAAGCCGAGGGCGACGACGAGCTTGGACCACAGCAGCCGGGTCCGGGGCACGGGTGCGGCGAGCAGATAGCGCAGCGAGGACCAGCTCGCCTCGGAGGCGACGGTGTCCCCGCAGAACAGGGCCACCGGGATCACCAGCAGGAAGCCGGCGGAGACGAACAGGGAGGTGGCGGCGAAGTTCGCGGCGGACTCGGTCGCCACGTCCATGAGGTTGATCCGGTTGCCGCCCCGGCCTCCGCCACCGCCGCCCTCCCCGTCCGGCGAGCCGCCGATCGCGAAGGCGATGATCAGGATGAACGGGAGGGCCGTGAGGATGCCGCCCATGAGCAGGGTGCGGCGGCGGCGCAGTTGCCGCATGGCCTCGACGCGGAGGGGGAGCGTGCGCCCGGCGCGGTAGCCGGGGGCCTCCGGGTGTTCGGTCCCGGGGTGCTCGGCCTTCCCACGGGCCTCGGGGGGCTGGGTGGGGGCGCTCATGCTGCTCCTCCGGAGATCAGGGTGAGGAAGGCGTCCTCCAGGCGGCGGTGCGGGCCGACGCCGGTGACCGGGACGTCGAGCCGGACCAGGTCGGCGACGAGCCGCGAGGTGGTGGCCCCGTCGAGGCGGACGAGGAGTCCGAGGCCGTCGTCGGTGCGGACGGCGGAGCCGATGCCGGGCAGGGCGGCGACCTTCTCCGCGAGCGGCTCGGACACCGTCTCGGCCGAGGTCACCAGGATCATGTCGCCGGAACCGGTGATCTCGGCGACCGGCCCGGCCTGCACCAGCCGGCCCCGGTCCATGACGACCAGGTGGGTGCAGGACTGCTCGACCTCGGAGAGGAGGTGGCTGGAGACGATGACGGTCCGGCCCCCGGCCGCGTAACGGATCATCACGTCACGCATCTCGCGGATCTGCGGCGGGTCGAGCCCGTTGGTCGGCTCGTCGAGGATGAGCAGGTCCGGCATGCCGAGCATGGCCTGGGCGATGGCGAGCCGCTGCCGCATGCCCTGGGAGTACGTCCGTACGGCACGGGCCAGCGCGTCGCCGAGCCCGGCGATCTCCAGGGCCTCGTCGATGTGGGCGTCCTCGGCGGGGCGGCCGGTGGCCTGCCAGTACAGGTCCAGGTTGGCGCGCCCGGACAGGTGCGGCAGGAAGCCCGCGCCCTCGACGAAGGCGCCCACGCGGGAGAGGACCGGGGCGCCGGGGCGGATGGCCTGGCCGAAGACGCGGATCTCGCCCTCGTCGGGGGTGATGAGCCCCATGAGCATGCGCAGGGTGGTCGTCTTGCCCGCGCCGTTGGGGCCGAGCAGCCCGAGCACCTGCCCCTTCTCGACGCGGAAGGACAGCTCGCGCACGGCGTACCGGTCGACGGACTTCGCGTACTTCTTCGAGAGCCCGGTGATCTGGAGCGGTACGTCGGTGAGCGCGGGGTCCGGCGCGGGCGTCGCGGTGCGGCGGCGGGCGGTGAGCAGGAGGGCGGCCGCGATGACGAGGGCGGCGGCCGGGAGGCCCCAGGTCCACCAGGGGAGGGTGGCCGCGGCCGTCTTGACGGCGGGTGCGGTGGGGACGGTCAGGGGTCCGTCGGTGGTCACGGTGTAGGTGGCGGGCTCGGCGGGGGACGCGTATCCGAGGTCGGTCGCGGAGAAGACCAGCCGCATCCGGTGCCCGGCGTCGAACTCGTGGTCCACGGCGGGCAGCGCCAGCTCGATGGACCTGCCCTGCTGTTCGGGGGTGATCCGGTAGGGGGCGACGAGCTGGGAGGGCAGCCGCTGCTGCCTGCCGTCCGGCGACACGTCGTACACCTTGCCGAAGAGCACCGCGTCACGGCCCTCGGTCGCCTTGACGGTCACGCGGACGGTGGGCGTTCCGGTGACGCGTACGGAGGTGGCGAGCGGGGCCGACTCGAAGCGGCCGAACTGGCCGGGGAAGTCGAGCGAGAGCCCGACGCCGAGCGAGGAGAGCTGGGAGAGTCCGCCGCCGATGCCCGGTACGGCGGAGATGGCGGGCGGCGCGGAGCCGGCCGGGTTGCGGAACGTTTCCGTGGCGCCGGGGGGTGTCGCCGTTGTGGTGGACGTGCTGGTTGTGGTGGACGTGCCGGTTCCGGTGGACGTGCTGGTTGTGGTGGACGTGCTCGTTCCACTGGACGTGCCGGGCTCGCCGGTTCCTGCGGCGCGCAGCGGGATCTCCCGGCCGCCGCTGCGCAGCCCCGGGTAGGTGTCGCTGCTCGCGCCGCGCTTGAGGGTGGCGCCGTCGGTGGAGTCGATGCCTCCGGTACGGGTGACGCGGAAGCCGGGCCCGGTGTCGGTGCCGGTCTCCTCCTTCAGGTACCGGTCGAACCAGGAGCCGACCCGCCCTTCGACACGTACGGCCTCGTTGTCTCCGCCGTCGTGGCCACCGGAGATCCAGTCGACGGAGACGGGTGCGCCGTTGGCGCTGATCGCCTTCTGCATGGCGTCGGCGTGGCCGAGCGGGAAGAGGGAGTCGGACTGGCCCTGGAGGATGAGCGAGGGCACCTTGATGCGGTCGGCGACGGCGGAGGGCGAGCGCTCGGCGAGCAAGGCGCGGGCCTCGGCGTCGGGCTTGCCGCTGACGGCGACCCGCTCGTACATCTCGCAGAGCCGCTTCTCGAACTTCTCGCAGCCGCCGCCGGAGGTCACGAAGATCCCGGCCCAGAGCTTCTTGAAAACCCCGTCGGGGAAGAGGGCGTCGGCCAGGTTCCAGTACGTGATCACGGGCGCGATGGCGTCGACGCGCTGGTCGTGCCCGGCGGCGAGCAGGGAGACGGCCCCGCCGTAGGAGGCGCCGGTGAGGCCGACCCGGGGGTCGCCCTCGGCGTCCAGCTCGACCTCGGGCCGCTCGGCCAGCCAGTCGATGAGCCCGGAGACGTCCTTCACCTCGCGCTCGGGGTCGTTGAGGGAGATCTCTCCGCCGGACCTGCCGAACCCGCGCGCCGACCAGGTCAGCACCGCGTACCCGTTCGCGGCCAGCTTCTCGGCCTGGGCCCGCACGTCGTTCTTGCTGCCGCCGAAGCCGTGGCCGATGAGCACGGCGGGCCGCTTGCCGGAGCCTCCGGCGGTGAAGTACGAGGTGTCGATCGGCACTCCGCCGGGCCGTAGTATCCGGTCCTCGCGCTGCACGGCGGGCGGGCCGTCGTCGGCCACGGCGGTCCAGGTGCCGCCGCCCACGAGCACGGCGAGCGCGGCGACGGCCGCGGCCCACCGGCCAGGTGTTTGGGGCAGCAGGCGCCGCCATCGAACAGTAGGGGTCTCCATCCCTCGACCCTAAGCGGACGACGCCACCGGCCGAAGTGCCGCCAGGGGGAGGTGGTCGGCCTCCCTGAGAGGTACGGTGCGCCCTCCCCGTACTCCGGACGCGGTACCGGCCTTATCTCTCCCGAACGCCATTGCGGACATTGGCCGCGCAACGGCCTCCGCGCGGCTCGCGGGCCGGGCTTCTGGGCGGGGGTCGTGGGCAGGGGTCGTGGGCAGGGCTTCCGCGCGGGGGTCGTGCGCGGGGCTCCCGGGCGGGACTCAGGCGCGGGACTCAGACCCGGGGGTCGTACGCGGGCTTCTGCGCGAGGCTCGTGCGCGCGGGGCGCCTGGGCCGCGCTCCTCAACCGGACGGCCCTTGACGTTCATCGGGGGCCGCGGACGGGAACCGGCCTCGGAGCCCGGAGATCGAGCGGTGTCTCCACCGGCAGCAGCGCCGCGGCCCTCTCCCGCTCCCCCGCCCGTACGGCCGCGTGCACCTCGCGGGCGAGCGGGGTGACATCGCGTACGGAGACAGTCCACTCGTCCGCGTACCGCCGGGCCGCCTCCCCGCTCAGTCCCACCTGCAGGGAGCGGTACGGGAGCGGGTTCAGGTCCAGGTCGCGCTCGGGGTCCCACTGCACCCGGGCGGGGGCGGTGCGCAGGGCGCGCTTCCAGGTGGCCTGGTCCGGGTGCACATCGCGTACGTAGTGGGAGAGTTCGGCGTGCGCGAGGGCCCACTCCAGGCCGCTCCGGGCGATCTCGACGGCGAGAACGACCTCCTGGCCCTCCTTGGCGCCCCACCCGCAGCGGTACATCATCCAGAGGAAGCTGGGCTTGATCCACGTCATCCGGTCCCGCTTCCAGGCGGCGGGAAACCGCCCGTCGCGCGCGGCGGGGAGGCCGATGGCGGGCCGGTACGCCTGGTAGACGGTGACCGTCGTGGCGGTCTGGAGCGCGCGGATCTCGTAACGGGGTGGCAGGCCCGGGGCGTTCATGGGCCCAGGATGCGGGACGCGTTCACGCCCCGGCACCTGGTTTTCCTCTTCCGGGCTGTCAGTGGATTCAGTGGTCTCAGTGGTTTCGGGGGTTTCGGCGGTCTCAGTGGTTTCGGCGGTTTCGGCGGTCTCAGTGGTTGCGCGGGAAGCCCAGGTCGACGCCCGCCGGTGCGTCCGCCGGGTCCGGCCAGCGGGTGGTGACGACCTTGCCCCGGGTGTAGAAGTGCACGCCGTCGTTGCCGTAGATGTGGTGGTCGCCGAAGAGGGAGTCCTTCCAGCCGCCGAAGGAGTGGTAGCCGACCGGGACCGGGATCGGGACGTTGACGCCGACCATGCCCGCCTGGACCTCCAGCTGGAAGCGGCGGGCCGCGCCGCCGTCGCGGGTGAAGATCGCGGTGCCGTTGCCGTACGGCGAGGCGTTCATGAGGGCGACGCCCTCGTCGTACGTCTCCACGCGGAGCACGCACAGCACCGGGCCGAAGATCTCGTCCCTGTACGCGTCGGAGTCGGTGGAGACCTTGTCCAGGAGGGAGAGGCCGATCCAGTGGCCGTCCTCGAACCCCTCCACCGTGTGGCCCGTGCCGTCGAGGACGACCTCCGCGCCCTGGGCCGCGGCGCCCGTCACGTAGGAGGCGACCTTGTCGCGGTGGGCGGCGGTGATGAGGGGGCCCATCTCTGAGGCGGGGTCGTTGCCGGGGCCGATCCTGATCTTCTCGGCGCGCTCGCGGATCCTGGCGACCAGCTCGTCACCGATCGCGCCGACCGCCACGACCGCCGAGATCGCCATGCAGCGCTCACCGGCGGAGCCGTACGCCGCCGAGACCGCCGCGTCGGCCGCCGCGTCCAGGTCTGCGTCCGGGAGGACCAGCATGTGGTTCTTCGCGCCGCCGAGGGCCTGGACCCGCTTGCCGTTGGCGGAGGCCGTGGCGTGGATGTGGCGGGCGATGGGGGTGGAGCCGACGAAGGAGACGGCCGCCACGTCGGGGTGGTCGAGCAGGGCGTCGACCGCGACCTTGTCCCCGTGGACGACGTTGAGGACGCCGTCCGGGAGGCCCGCCTCGGCCGCCAGCTCGGCCAGCAGGTTGGCGGACGACGGGTCCTTCTCGCTCGGCTTCAGCACGAACGTGTTGCCGCACGCGACCGCCAGCGGGAACATCCACATCGGCACCATGGCCGGGAAGTTGAACGGGGTGATGCCCGCGACCACGCCGAGGGACTGGCGGATCGAGGAGACGTCGACGCGGCTGGAGACCTGGGTGGAGAGCTCGCCCTTGAGCTGGGTGGTGATCCCGCACGCCAGCTCGACGATCTCCAGACCGCGGGCGACTTCCCCCAGCGCGTCCGAGTGCACCTTGCCGTGCTCGGCGGTGATCAGCGCGGCGAGGTCGTCGCGGTGGGCGTCCAGCAGCGCGCGGTAGCGGAAGAGGACCGCGGTGCGCTGGGCGAGGGAGGACGTGCCCCAGGTGGCGTACGCGGCCTTCGCCGCCGCGACGGCCGCGTCGACCTCCTCGGCCGAGGCCAGCGCCACCCGCGTGGTGACCGCGCCGGTGGCCGGGTCCGTGACGGGGCCGTACCGGCCCGACGTGCCTTCCGCGGTCTTGCCGCCGATCCAGTGGTTGACGGTCTTCGTCATGACGTACTCCTTCGGGCTTCGGGCCTCGGGCAGGCGCGGGCGCGGGCGTGGATTCACAGGTGGCGGCGCCGGGCGGCGACCTGCCGGTCGTACTCCTCCCGGGCCTCGACCGCCGCCGGCCGGCTCGCGGTCTCGGCCACCGGAACATCCCACCACGCCTGTGCCGGAGGGGGGCCCGACACTGTGTCGGGCGTTTCGGTCTCGACGTAGACACAAGTGGGGCCCTCCGCGTCGCGGGCCTCGGCGAGGGCCTTGCGCAGGTCGTCGACGGTGGTGGCGCGCAGGACGCGCAGGCCGAGGGAGGCCGCGTTGGCGGCCAGGTCGACGGGGAGCGGCGGGCCGGTGAAGCCCCCTTCGGCGTCACGGTGGCGGTAGGCCGTACCGAAGCGCTCGCCGCCGACCGCTTCGGAGAGGCCGCCGATGGAGGCGTACCCGTGGTTCTGGAGGATCAGCAGTTTCAGCGGCAGGTTCTCCTGGACGGCGGTGACGATCTCGGTGGGGTTCATCAGGTACGTGCCGTCGCCCACGAGCGCCCAGACGGGGCGGGGCGGCTTCTGAAGTCCGTTGGTGGGCCGGTGGGTTCCGGTCGCGGGTCTGTGGGCTTCGGTGGCGGGTCTGTGGGTTCCGGTGGCGGGCCTGAGGGTTCCGGTCGCGGGCCCGTGGGCTTCGGTGGCGGGTCTGAGGGTTCCGGTCGCGGGCCCGTGGGCTTCGGTGGCGAGCAGGACGCCGATCGCGGCCGGGATCTCGTAGCCCATGCAGGAGTAGCCGTACTCCACGTGGTACTGGTCGCGGGAGCGGGTGCGCCAGAGCTTGTGGAGATCGCCGGGGAGAGAACCGGCGGCGTTGATGAGGATGTCCTCCTCGGTGACCAGGGCGTCGAGCAGGCCGAGGACCTGGGTCTGGGTGGGGCGCGCGGTGGGGTCGGGGGTGGTGAAGGACGCTTCGACCTGTTCCTCCCACGCCTCCTTCGCGCCGGTGTACTCCGTCTCGTACGCCGGGTCGACCCGGTAGCCCCGTCCGGCGAGCGCGCTCGTGAGCGCCTCCAGGGCGGTGCGGGCGTCGGCGACCAGGGGGAGGGCGGCGAGCTTGTGGGCGTCGAAGCCGGTGATGTTGAGGTTGAGGAAGCGGACGGCCGGGTTCTCGAAGAGCGTGCCGGACGCCGTGGTGAAGTCCGTGTACCGGGTGCCGACGCCGATCACCAGGTCGGCGGTGCGGGCCAGCTCGTCGGCGGTGGCGGTACCGGTGTGGCCGATGCCGCCCACGTCCGCCGGGTGGTCGTGGCGCAGGGCCCCCTTGCCCGCCTGGGTGGAGGCGACCGGGATCCGGGTGGCGGCGGTGAACGCGGCGAGGGTCTCCTCGGCGGCGCTGTGGCGGACTCCGCCGCCCGCGACGATCAGGGGGCGGCGGGCGGAGCGAACCGCCCGTACCGCCGCTTCCAGTTCGGCCGCGTCGGGCGCCGGCCTGCGGACCTGCCAGACGCGCTCGGCGAAGAACTCCTCCGGCCAGTCGTACGCCTCCGCCTGCACGTCCTGCGGCAGCGCGAGCGTGACCGCGCCCGTCTGGGTGGGGTCGGCGAGGACCCGCATCGCCTGAAGGGCCGCCGGGATCAGCGCTTCGGGGCGGGTGACGCGGTCGAAGTAGCGCGAGACGGGCCGCAGGCAGTCGTTGACCGACACGTCACCGGCGTACGGGACTTCGAGCTGCTGGAGTACGGGGTCGGCGGGCCGGGTCGCGAAGGTGTCGCCGGGGAGGAGGAGGACGGGCAGGTGGTTGATGGTGGCGAGGGCGGCGCCGGTGACGAGGTTGGTGGCGCCGGGGCCGATGGAGGTGGTCACCGCGTGCGCGGAGAGCCGGCCGGACTGGCGGGCGTACCCCACGGCCGCGTGCACCATGGCCTGCTCGTTGCGGCCCTGGAGGTACGGCATGCGGTGCGTGGTCCGGTTTCCGTTGCCCGCCTCCACCAACGCCTGGCCGATCCCGGCGACGTTGCCGTGGCCGAAGATGCCCCAGGTGGCGTTGATCAGGCGGTGGCGGCGGCCGTCGCGCTCGGTGTACTGGCGGGCGAGGAAGGCGACCAGGGCCTGAGCGGTGGTCAGGCGGCGGGTGGGAGCGCGCCGCGCGCTCGCGGGGCTCTCGCGGTCGACGGGGGCGGGGGCGCTCGGCCGATCGGTGCGGCCTGGGGCGCTTTCGCGGTCGGAACGGCCTGGGGTGTTCGCCGGGTCGGTGCGGCCCGGGGGCCTTTCGCAGTCGCTACGGCCCGGGGTGCTCGCCGGGTCGGTACGGTCCAGGGTGCTCGCCGCGTCGGTACGGCCCGGGGTGCTCGCCCGGTCGACGGGGCTCGGGGGGCTCTCGCGGTCGGTGCGGCTCGCGGGACTCGTCGGGCTCAAGGCGTTACCTCCGGGCCGGGCGACGGCCGGTCCGCTTCCGGGCGGGCCGTCTGCGGATGCGCGGTCTGCGGGCGAACCGTCTGGGGACGCGCGGTCTGCGGATGGGCCGCCTGCGAGTGCGGGGTCTGCGGGCGGGCCGCCTGCGAGTGCGCGGTCTGCGGATGCGCGGTCCGTGGTTGCACCGTCTGCGGACGCGCCGTGTACAGCGGCAGTCTCGCGTCGACCGGCTCGTCCGGCCAGGTGTCGCGGATCCATCCGTGGTCCGGATGGTCGCGGATCAGCCAGGCCCGCTCCTCCCCCGGCCCCGCCATGACGTTCAGGTAGTACAGCGTCCGGCCGGGCGGGGCGATCGACGGGCCGTGCCAGCCGTCGGGGATGAGGACCGCGTCGCCGCTGCCGACCTCGGCGAGAACATCCGTACCGCCCTCGCGCGACGGCGAGACCCGGTGGTAGCCGAGGCCGCCGCCCTCCACCTCGAAGTAGTAGATCTCCTCCAGCTCGCACTCCTCACCCGGGACGTGCTCGTCGTGCTTGTGGGGCGGGTAGGAGGACCAGTTGCCCCCGGGCGTGAGGACTTCGACGGCGATCAGGCGGTCGCATACGAAGGTGTCGGCGGCGGCGAAGTTGTTGACCTGGCGCGAACAACTGCCGGTGCCGCGCAGTTCGACGGGTACCTCCGGCGCGGGGCCGTAGCGAGCGGGGAGTCGTCGCTCGCACTTCGCTCCTGCCAGGGCGAAGCGGCCTCCTGCGCCGGAGGCGATCTGTGCTCGGTCGTCGCGTGGCACGTAGGCGAAATCACTCACCCCGCTGAACACGCTTTCCCGGCCCAGCAGTTCAAAGGTGTCACCTGCCGTACGCACCGTACAGCCACCGGTCAACGGCAGGACGATCCACTCGCACTCCCCGGTGACGAGCGTATGAACTCCGCCCGGCTCCAGCTCCAGAACGCGGAGACTGGACCGGTCCCATCCGGCCATTTTCGGATCGATATCCAAGACATAGGGCCCTCGGCCCGCGCTGCCGGAGGGCAGGTGGTGGCGCGCGGCGGGACGGATGCCCTCGGCTCCCCCGGTGTGTTGCTCGTGGTGCGTGTCCATGCCCACTCCTTACCCGTCCTTCCCGGTCTCCCCGCCCCTCCCGGTCTTCCCGGTCTCCCCGTCCCTCCCGGTCTCCCCGTCCTTCCCGGTCTTCCCGGTCTTCCCGTCCTTCCCGGCTAGAGCAGCGATACGGCGGTGTCGACGGCCCCCGCCACGTCCCCGTCGACCGGGTAGAGCAACGAACGCCCCACGACCAGCCCCCGCACGGTCGGCAGCCGCAGCGCCTCGCGCCACTTCCCGTAGGCCCCGTCCAGGTCGTCGCCCACCTCCCCGCCGAGCAGGACGGCGGGCAGCGTGGAGGTCTCCATGACCCGGGCCATGTCGTCCGGGTCCTCGGTGACGGGGACCTTGAGCCAGGTGTACGCGGAGGTCCCGGCCAGGCCCGACGCGATGGCGATGGACGTGGCGACGGCGGTGGCGCCCAGGTCGGTGCGGAGGCGGCCGTCGACGCGGCGGCAGAGGAACGGTTCGACGAAGACGGGCAGCCGGTGCGCGGCCATCGCGTCGATGGTGCGGGCGGCGGTGTGCAGGGTGTCCAGGGAGCCGTGGTCGTCGTGGTCGATGCGGAGCAGCAGCTTCCCCGCGTCGAAGCCGTGGCGGACCAGGTCCTCGGGGCGGTGCCCGGTGAACCGGTCGTCCAGCTCGAAGGCGGCGCCCGCGAGCCCGCCCCGGTTCATGGAGCCCATGACGACCTTGTCCTCCAGGGCGCCGAGGAGGAGCAGGTCGTCCAGGACGTCGGCGGAGGCGAGGACGCCGTCGACCCCGGGGCGGGAGAGGGCGAGGCAGAGCCGCTGGAGCAGCTCGAACCGGTTGGCCATGGCCAGGGCCCGGTCCCCGACGGCGAGGGCACCGCGTGCGGGGTGGTCGGCGGCGATGATCATCAGCCGGCCGGGGTGCGTGGCGCGCGCCCGGCCGGCCGGGCCCTCGCGGTCCATGGCGGTGTCGCGGCCTCCCGTGGCGGTGTCGCGGTCCGTGGCCGTGTCGGCCGTACGGAGCAGGGGGCGCCGCTGCCGTCGCGCGGCGGCTTCGGCGACCGCCTCGGGGTGCTCGGCGCGGAGCCGGACCAGGTCGCGGACGGAGGGGGCGGCCGGGGCGGCGGGGGTCATGACTCCGCTCCGGCAGGGGGCGGGGCGGGGGCGGCGGCGTCCGCCTGAACGCCAGGGCCTCCTCCGTACGCACGAGCCGCGCCGGCAGCACCGGTCGGCTCGGCGGCGACGGCCCCCTCCGCGAGCGCACGTTCGACCTCGGCCGGGAAGGGCATCGCGGAGGAGCAGGCGAGGCGGGAGGCGACGATGGCCCCGGCGGCGTTCGCGTACCGCATGATCCGGGCGACGTCCCATCCGGCGAGCAGCCCGTGGCAGAGTGCGCCCCCGAACGCGTCCCCGGCGCCGAGCCCGTTGACGACCTCCACCGGCAGCGGCTCCACATCGGCGGTGGAGCCGTCGCGGTGGACGGCGAGGACGCCCTTCGGCCCCTGCTTGACGACGGCGAGCTCCACCCCGGCCGCGAGCAGGGCGCGGGCGGCGGCGTGCGGTTCGCGCTCGCCGGTCGCGATCTCGCACTCGTCGATGTTGCCGACGGCGACGGTGGCGTGGGCGAGCGCTTCCCGGTAGCGGGCGGGCGCCACGGAACTGTGGTCTGCGCCGTCCCAGAACATGGGCCGCCAGTCCAGGTCGAACACGGTCGCGGTACGAGGCTGCCCGGCCGATTCCTCGCCGCCCCTCGCGCTCCCACTGCGGACGCTTCCACTGCGGGCGCCTTCGCTGCGGGCGCCTTCGCTGCGGTCTCTCTCGGCACGGGCACTCTCGCTGCGGGCCCGGAGCGCCGTCAGTGTCGCGGCCCGGCTCGGTTCGGCGCTGAGTCCGGTGCCGGTCATCCAGAAGATCCGGGCGTCGCGCACCGCGTCGAGGTCGAGTTCCGGCGGGTGGATCTCCAGGTCGGGCGCCTTGGGCTGCCGGTAGAAGTAGAGGGGGAAGTCGTCCGGCGGGAAGATCTCGCAGAAGGTGACCGGGGTCGGATACTCCTCGACCTCCGTCACCCACCGGTCGTCCACCCCGAACCCCTTGAGCTCCTGGTGGAGGTAGTCCCCGAAGGCGTCCCGGCCGGTCCGGGTGATCACCGCCGTCCGCCGTCCCAGCCGGGCCGCCGCCACCGCGACGTTCGTCGGGGAGCCGCCGAGGAACTTGCCGAACGTCTCGACCCGGGCGAGCGGCACCCCGATGTCCAGGGGGTAGATGTCCACCCCGATCCGGCCCATGGTGATCACGTCGTACGGCTCAGACATGCGCATCCCTTCGACCCCCGGTGGCCGGCTGATCCCAGGTCTAGTCCCCTCCCGGGAACCCTGTCAACATTTTGTCCGGACATTCGGACGAACCCTTGACACCCTTCCGCACGGGCCACGACGCTGGGCGATATGACCCCCTCCGCACCCTCTTCGGCCCGCATTCGTATCGGCTCGGCACCCGACTCCTGGGGGGTGTGGTTCCCCGACGACCCGCAGCAGGTTCCCTGGCAGCGCTTCCTCGACGAGGTGGCCGAGGCCGGGTACGCGTGGATCGAGCTCGGCCCGTACGGCTATCTGCCCACCGACCCGGCCCGGCTGACGGACGAGACCCGTGGCCGTGGGCTGACCGTCTCCGCCGGCACCGTCTTCACCGGATTGCACCACGGCCCCGGCGTCTGGGACCGGACCTGGGCCCATGTCTCCGACATCGCCGAGCTGACCCGGGCCATGGGCGCCGAACACCTGGTCGTCATCCCCTCCTTCTGGCGCGACGACAAGACGGGCGAGGTCCTGGAGGACCGCACGCTCACCCCCGCGCAGTGGCGGGAGCTGACCACCCAGACGGAGCGGCTGGGCCGGGAGGTCCGGGAGCGCTACGGGCTCCGCATCGTCGTCCACCCGCACGCGGACACCCACATCGACAGCGAGGAGA
This sequence comes from Streptomyces sp. NPDC007346, assembly GCF_040703535.1. Classification (NCBI taxonomy): domain Bacteria; kingdom Bacillati; phylum Actinomycetota; class Actinomycetes; order Kitasatosporales; family Streptomycetaceae; genus Streptomyces; species Streptomyces sp. NPDC007346. The sequence goes on along the minus strand of NZ_JBEYKR010000001.1, from coordinate 56,932 downwards.
ACGTCAACCGCTTCCTCGACGCCACCGATCCCTCCCTGGTCTCGCTCTGCCTGGACACCGGGCACTACGCCTACTGCGGCGGCGACAGCGTCAAGCTCATCGAGACGTACGGGGAGCGCATCGGCTACCTCCACCTCAAGCAGGTCGACCCCGAGATCCTGGCGACCGTGGTGGCGGAGGAGGTCCCGTTCGGCCCGGCGGTGGCGCGGGGCGTGATGTGCGAACCGCCCGGCGGTGTCCCCGCCCTGGAACCGGTCCTGGACGCGGCGCGCGCCCTGGACGTCGACCTGTTCGCGATCGTGGAACAGGACATGTACCCGTGCGACCCGGACAAGCCGCTCCCGATCGCGCGCCGCACCCGCGAGTTCCTCCGCTCCTGCGGGACACCCGGCAGGCGCGGCACGTCCGGCACGGCGAACTGAAACCGCCCGGTCAGACCCCCGTACGCCCATCGATGCGCTCGCGGATCAGGTCGGCGTGCCCGCAGTGGCGCGCGTACTCGCCGATCATGTGCGTGTAGATCCAGCGCAGCGTCACCTCCCCGCCCATGAACGGGCTGGTGTCGTCGAGCCTGCGCGCCGCACAGTTCTCCCGGCCCCGGCGGACCTCGGCCTCCCACACCGCCACCGCGTCGTCGTACGTGGCGCCCTCGGCCAGCTCGAACCCACCGTCGTGTCCACCACCTCCGCCCTCGCCTCCGCCCTCGCCTCCGGTCTCGTCTCCGGCCGCGTCGTCCGGGGCGAACAGCGGCGGGACGTCCTCCTGCGCGAGGACCCGCCGGAACCAGGTCCGCTCGACCGCCGCAGCGTGCTGGACCAGCCCGAGCAAGGTCATCGCCGAGGGCGTCGCCGACGCCTCACGGAGCCGCTCCTCGGGCAACCCCGCGCACTTCTGGGCAAGGGTGGCGCGGTAGAAGTCGAGCCAGCTCTCCAGCGAGGCGCGCTCGTCGGCGACCAACGGGGGCATCGAACGTTCGGTAGTGCTCATGGTCATCATCGTGGCATCCGGGTCTGACATCGCCCCGGATCGCGCACCACACCGGCACTCGACCGCCACTGCCGCACCACTGCACCACTGCGCTACTGCGCTACTGCCGGGGCTCCTTGCGGAACAGTGCCGTCCAGAGGAAGGGCTCACCGAAGAGCGGGGATGCGGGCGCCTCGTCACGCATGCGGCGCACCTCGATCTCCGTCAGATCCGAGAAGATGCCGCGCAACTCCTCGGGGGTGTAGGCGAGCCCGCCTCCCAGGTCGCCCTTCCGGTACAGCTCCGCGTCCGGCAGCTCGGAGCCCATGCCGCCCTTCCCCGCCGCGAAGCAGGTGAGCGCGAAATGCCCGCCGGGGGCGAGGCAGCGATCGAGGAGAGCGAGGTAGCTGACACGCCGGTGGGGCGGCAGGTGGTGGAAGCACCCGGAATCATGGATCAGGTCGTACGGGCCCGCCAGCTCCGCCCCTTCCGACGTCAGGACGAAGGCGTCCCCGCAGTGGAACCGGGCCTCACCTCCCGGAACTCCGGCGCGCTCCTCGGCCCAGGCGACCGCCGCCGGGGAGAGGTCGATCCCGTCGACGTCGAAGCCCAGGGAGGCCAGCCGGTGTGTGTTGCGCCCGGCGCCACAGCCCAGGTCGAGTGCGCGGCCCGGAGTGATCAGCCCCCGGTCGACGTACGAGACGAGGTTCTCGTCCGGCTTGTCCACGAAGAAGGGCACCGGCTTCGAGCGGTCCGCGTAGAAGTCGTCCCACCACGAAGCGGCACCGGCGGTCCAGCGGTGTGCTTCGGGTGCGAACAGGTCGTCCAGGAGTGTCATGACGTCGTCCGCCGTGCGGATGTTCCGGTCCATCAGACCCCTTTCTCTGTACGCCAATTTTAGAGGTCGAGGGGGAAGAAAGCCCAGGTCACCGCTGGTTCAACGATCGCGCTGGCGGCACTCGAAGGGTGCGTTGCCAGGCAGGTGGGCACCGCCCCCTCCGCCCCGGCCGCCAGGCCCTCCGCGTGCCTGCCACGGCCCGCCGGAGGGCCTTCCACGGCTGGCCCTGGGCCCCTTTCCGAACGGGTTTCGGGCCGACCGCGGAGGCGTCGTGCGGCTACGCCCCCGTGGTGACCTTCTCCCCCTCCCGGACCGCCTCGGGTATCTCCCCGCCGCCCGTGGGCTCCCCCGGGCCGCCGGGCGCACTCTTCGTACCGGAGCCGGCCGGGGCCGATTCGCCTTCGCTGAGGCCGAACCTCTGGTGGAAGGCTCGCAGCGGTCCGGGCGCCCACCAGGTGGCGTGGCCCGTCAGCTTCATCACGGCGGGGACCAGCAGGCTGCGGACCACCATGGCGTCCATCAGGACGGCGAGCGCGATCCCGAGCCCCAGCATCTTGGTGTTGGTGACCCGCGAGGTGCCTATGGCGACCATCACGACCGCGAGGATCACGGCGGCCGCGGTGATCAGGCCACCGGTGCGGGCCAGTCCGAAGGTGACCGAGCCTTCGTGGTCGCCGGTCCGGTCGTACTCCTCCTTGATGCGGGAGAGCAGGAAGACCCCGTAGTCCATGGAGAGGCCGAAGGCCACGCAGAACATCAGCACGGGCAGGGTCGTCTCGATGTCCCCCGTACTGGTGAAGGCGAGGATCCCGGAGAGGTTCCCGTCCTGGAAGACCCAGACCACCGCGCCGAACATCGCCGTCAGACTGAGGGCGTTGAGCGCGACCGCCTGGATCGGGATGAGCACGCTGCCGGTGAGCAGGAAGACCAGGAGCAGCGTCACCACGACGATGATGCCGATCGCCCAGGGCAGCCGGTCCGCGATGGCGTCCTTGGAGTCGACGAGGACGGCCGCCGTGCCCGTCACCGAGGTGTCGAAGGAGTCGGCGGGTATCGCGCGCAGGTCCCGTACCAGCTGCTGGGCCTGCTCCCCGACCGCCACGCCTTGCGGCAGCACGCTGAAGTACGCGGTCGAGTCCGACGTGACCGGGCCCTCGACCCCCAGCACGCCCGGGACCTTCTCGATCCGGTCCTTGAGGGCTGCGTACGCCGCAGGGGTCCCCTCCCCCTCGACCAGCATCTCCAGGCCGCCGCCGGGGCTGCCGGGGAAGCCGTCCCGGATGTGCTCCTGGACCACCCGGGACTCGGCCCCGGCGGGGAGCTGGCGGTCGTCCGCCGTACCGAACTTGACGCCGAGGAAGGGCAGTCCGAGGAGGACGAGCCCCACCGTGGTGACGATGGCGAAGACGGGCGCCCTGCGCATCACCAGCCCGGCGAAGCGGGCCCACCCCTTGCCGGACTCCTCGGCAGCGGCTTCCGGGGCCGCCGTCCCCTTCCCGCGGCGCAGCAGGCGGCGCAGGTCGAGCGCGTTGACCCGGGGGCCCAGCAGCATGAACGCGGCGGGAAGCAGGATCAGTGCGGCGGCAGCGGCCAGCAGGACCACGGCGATGCCGGCGTAGGCGAAGGAGCGCAGGAAGTACATCGGGAAGACGAGCATCGCCGAGAGGGACACGGCGACGGTCAGCGCGGAGAAGAGCACCGTGCGTCCGGCCGTGCGCAGCGTGGTGCCGACCGCCGCCCGGGTGTCGGCTCCGGCGTCCAGTTCCTCGCGGAAGCGTCGGACGATGAACAGGGCGTAGTCGATGGCCAGTCCGAGGCCGAGGGCCGTGGTGAGGTTCATGGCGAAGACCGAGACATCGGTGAACTCGGTCAGACCGCGCAGCACGGCGTTGGTGCCGAGGATGGCGACGATGCCCACGAGGAGCGGCAGCATGGCGGCGACCGCACTGCCGAAGACCATGACCAGCAGGACGAGCGTCACCGGCAGGGCGATGAGCTCGGCCCGCAGCAGGTCCTCCTGGATGATCTTCTGCATCTCGTGCTGGACGGCGACGGGCCCGCCGACCGAGACCGTCACCGGGCCGCTCTCCCCGGCGAAGGCGGGAGCGATCCGTTCGAGCGTCTTGCTCGCCTCCGTCTCGTCGCCCCCTATCCGGGCCGCGATGAGCGCCTCGCGGCCGTCCTCGGCGCGCAGGGCGGGCGTCCGGGTCTGCCAGTAGGAGGTGACTCCCGATATGCCCTGCTCGGCGGCGAGCCGTTCGGTGAGCCGTGCGGCCTCGGCGGCCACCGCCGGATCGTCGACGGAGGCGGTGCCGCTGTCCACCAGCAGGAGCAGGTTGGGCTGCGAGGCGGGGAACTCCCGCTCCAGCGCCTGAGTCGCGTAGGACGACTCGGCGTCGGGTGCCTGCCAGCCACCGCTGCCCATCCGGTCGGCCACCCCGCTCCCCGCGAACACCGCGAGGGCGGTGATGACCAGGGCGGTCAGCAGGGCGAGCCGGGGCCTGGCGGTGACGAACCGGGTCCAGCCTCCGACAGGCTGCGGAGCGGACGCCCTGGTCGGCCCGGACCGACCGGATGGACCGGACGGACCGGACTGGCCGAACTGACCGGACCGACCGGACGGACCGGATGAATCGGCCCGACCGGTTGGGCCAGGCGGACCGGACGGCCCGGCGGTAGTGGGTGGACCGTTGACTTCGGACATGGTGCGGTGTCCCCTTCACCGAGACCCGGGCGGCACAAGGCAGCATGGGTCAGTCGTTGCCACTTACACTGGCAAACACGAGTAGTCGCTCGCGTTTCATAAGAATGCGAGCGAAGACTCGTGTTTGTCAATCGCATCATGAAAGCTGGGGATTGACCGTGCCGGAGTCCAAAGCCAGGAAGGGCGCCACAGGGGAAGGCGCAGCCAGCAAGCCCCCAGCCGACGGGGCTGCCGACAGGACCGCCGGCGGCCTCACGGAGGCCGCCCGCCCACGCCGCCGCCAGGCTCGCGGCGAAGCCCGTATCGCCCAGCTGCTCCAGGCCGCGGCCCGCGTCTTCTCCGCCAGCGGCTACACCGCGTCCAGCACCAACGCCATCGCCCGCGAAGCCGGCGTCTCGCCGGGCACGCTGTACCAGTTCTTCCCGAACAAGGAGGCCATCGCCGTCGAGCTCGGCGACCAGCTGCTCCACCACTGGGGCGACACCTACGGCGCCGCCTTCACCCCGAGCCACATGGAACTGCCGCTCGACCGGATGCTGGACGCCGTGCTCGACCCGCTGATCGCCTTCAACTGCGAGAACCCGGCGTTCTTCGCCCTGATGCACGGCTCGGAGGTCCCCGGCCGGATCACCGAGGCGCACGACACCGTGCACGCCACCATGCTGACCCGGGTCGAGGAGATCCTGCTCGGCTACCTCCCGGACGCCCCCGCCGACCAGGTCCACCGGGTCGCCGACATGGCCTTCATGGCGTTCAAGGCCGGGCTCGACCTGATCATGGCCCACGAGGGCGAGGAGCGGGACGCCTACATCCGCGAGCTGAAGGCGCTCATGTTCCGCTACCTGGACCCCCTGATCGGCGACGACTCACCCCACCTGGCCCCGCACGCCCGGCAGGGCCGTACACCTCAGGACTGAAACCACCCTTCGGCAGCGCCTGGCGCGCCCTCGCCTCTCCATACCCCCTAGGGGTATAGTGTGGAGTGAGTGAGGCGCCCCGGGCTTCCCTGCGGCCCCTCGCGCCTCATGCGTCCCATGCGCAGGCCGCCAGAACGTGTTGACCGAAGACGTACTGACGATCACTGACGATCACTGACGAACCCTGTGTCCGCCTTGCCGAAGAGGAGAACGCCATGACCGCCGAGACCGAGCCCACCACCCAGTCCACCGGCTCCTGCTGCTCGCCCACCGGTTCCTGCCACGGCGGCTCCGCCGACGTACAGATCGAGTCGACCGACTCGGTCACCACGGTGTACGAGGTGAAGGGCATGACCTGCGGCCACTGCGAGGGCGCCGTGTCGGAGGAGATCTCCACGCTCGGCGGCGTGACGTCCGTGGAGGCCGTCGCCTCCACCGGCCGCGTCACCGTCTCCTCCAAGGCGCCACTGACCGACGACGCCGTACGCGCCGCCGTCGACGAGGCCGGCTATGAGCTCGTCGGCCGGGCCGCCTGAGCGCCGCCGCACCACCTTCCCTCCGTCGGGCCGCGCCCACCGGCAGATACCGGTGAGGTACGGCCCGACCTGCGTCACCCAGGAGCCCTGACACAGCCGGCGCAGCGGCGGCCGGAACCCCGGTCGCGCCCGAGGCCGAGGGCGGACCGGGGCCGGAACCGAGGCCGGCTCGGCGCACGCGCGTAAGCGGGCCGGAGCGGCCTCACGCCGGTTCGTGGAGATCTCAAGGTGACCACTCACACAATCCACCCGTCCAGGCGTACTCTTTCCCCCATCAGGGGCGACCTCCTCCGAACCCTCGGGTACGAGGTCACGGCATCACCCCTGGCTGCAAGTGGCCTGCTCAACCAGGAGATCGCGGGAGCCGCCATGGCGTTTTCGTCCGTGTTCGTCGTCACGAACAGCCATCGGTTGCGTGCCTTCACGTAACTTCCACAAAGAGATTTAGATCACACCGATCACAGGGTAACCATCCGGTGGGTTCGTGAGTCTTAGAGTGCGATGCCAAGGATGTCTTGGGGGACGTCCGTATGGAGTGTCTTGGGGGACGCTCCTGTGGCAAGCGTTGAGCCGGGGCACGTGCACCGGGGAGCTTTGAGCGGCCCTCCCGTGCGTACGTACCCCGGCAGACCGCAGCACAACAACGGGAGCTTCGGCTCCCTGCAGACGCCCGGCCGGATCCCGTGGGGGGAATCCGCTCCGGGATATGGGAAGCGCCCTGACCGTCGACCCGTGGGGGGATCGGCGGCGGGGCGTTTCTCGCGTTCACGACCGTTCAGGGGCCTCGGCTCGGGGCCCGGTTCAGGCCGCGCGGCTCGGGGATCGACTCAGACCCGGCTCAGGGCCGACTCAGGCCCGACTCTGCCGCGGGTTCGGGAAGCTTGGTTCAGAACCGGCGCAGAACCGGCTCAGAGCCGCTCAGGCGGCCCTGCGGGCCCGGTTCCGGCACCCAGGGACCCCAAGGACCGTAACCCCGGCCGCACCCACCCCACAGGGCCTCAGAACGCCGAATCGCCCCGGACACCGCGCTCGGTGCGAAGCGCGGTACGCGGGGCGAAGGCAGTCGGCCGAAGAGGCCGGGCACTACGGGGTGGTGCAAGGGTGGTGCGACGGTGCGAGGCCCTGCTCAGCGGCCCTCGACCAGGTGGTACGAGACGTGGGTCAACGACCCCCGACCAGGCGGTACGAGGTCCTGCTCAGCGGCCCCCGACCAGGTGGTACAGACGCGGGTCAGCGGCCCTCTACGGGGACGAAGTCGCGCAGGACCTCGCCGGTGTAGATCTGGCGCGGGCGGCCGATGCGGGAACCCGGCTCCTTGATCATCTCGTGCCACTGGGCGATCCAGCCCGGAAGGCGGCCGAGCGCGAAGAGCACGGTGAACATCTCGGTCGGGAAGCCCATGGCCCGGTAGATCAGACCGGTGTAGAAGTCCACGTTGGGGTAGAGGTTGCGCGAGACGAAGTAGTCGTCGGAGAGCGCGTGCTCCTCCAGCTTGAGCGCGATGTCGAGCAGCTCGTCGGACTTGCCGAGCGCGGACAGCACGTCGTGGGCGGCGGCCTTGATGATCTTGGCGCGCGGGTCGAACGACTTGTACACCCGGTGGCCGAAGCCCATCAGGCGGACGCCGTCCTCCTTGTTCTTCACCTTGCGGATGAAGGAGTCGACGTCGCCGCCGTTGGCCTGGATGCCTTCCAGCATCTCCAGCACCGACTGGTTGGCGCCACCGTGCAGGGGGCCCCACAGCGCCGAGATGCCGGCGGAGATCGAGGCGAACATGTTCGCCTGCGAGGAACCGACCAGACGCACGGTGGAGGTCGAACAGTTCTGCTCGTGGTCCGCGTGCAGGATGAGCAGCTTGTCCAGCGCCGAGACGACGACCGGGTCCAGCTCGTACTCCTGGGCGGGGACCGAGAAGGTCATGCGCAGGAAGTTCTCGACGTACCCGAGGTCGTTGCGCGGGTAGACGAAGGGGTGCCCGATCGACTTCTTGTACGCGTACGCCGCGATCGTCGGCAGCTTCGCCAGCAGGCGGATCGTCGAGAGGTGGCGCTGCTCCTCGTCGAACGGGTTGTGGCTGTCCTGGTAGAACGTGGACAGCGCGCTGACCACCGAGGACAGCATGGCCATCGGGTGGGCGTCCCGCGGGAAGCCGTCGAAGAACCGCTTGACGTCCTCGTGCAGCAGCGTGTGCTGGGTGATCTCGTTCTTGAAGGCGGCCAGCTCGTCGACCTTCGGAAGGTCGCCGTTGATCAGCGTGTACCCGACCTCGAGGAACGACGAGCGCTCGGCGAGCTGCTCGATCGGGTATCCGCGGTAGCGCAGAATGCCCTGCTCACCGTCGAGGTACGTGACGGCGGATTTATAGGCGGCGGTGTTGCCGTATCCGCTGTCCAGCGTCACCAGGCCGGTATTGGCCCGGAGCTTCCCGATGTCGAAGCCCTTGTCGCCGACGGTGCTGTCGATCACCGGGTAGGTGTACTCGTCATCGCCGTACCGCAGTACTACAGCGTTGTTGGTGTGCTCGCTCACGTCATCCCTCACCGACGTAGTGCCTCTTCTTCGAGGTGCCCTGACTGTCTCCACCCTCCCCCATTCGGCTCAGGAGAGTGCACTCGGGGTCGTCCATTGGACCTACTGACGGCACTGAGTGCCGCCAACTTACTCATCCTGCCCCCTTGACTGCGGTTCCGGAAGACCTCCGTGATGTTTCCCACCGATTTGATCGATCATTTTTGTGCGGGGGTCACGAGAAGTCTTCCCCCGAGCCGCCCCGGAGCCGGAAATCCAGCGCCGTACACCGCCTGCCTGCGGAAACCGTGCGGACGGCCTGGCCGATCGCCTTACGGGACCCGACCAGGACGACGAGCCTCTTGGCCCGCGTCACGGCCGTGTAGAGCAGGTTGCGCTGGAGCATCATCCAGGCGCTGGTGGTGACGGGGATGACGACGGCGGGATACTCGCTGCCCTGGGAGCGGTGGATCGTCATGGCGTAGGCGTGGGCCAGCTCGTCCAGCTCGTCGAAGTCGTAGCCGATCTCCTCGTCCTCGTCGGTGCGGACGGTGAGCTTCTGCTCGTCCACGTCCAGGCCGGTGACGACGCCGACCGTGCCGTTGAAGACGCCGTTCTCACCCTTGTCGTAGTTGTTGCGGATCTGGGTGACCTTGTCGCCGACCCGGAAGACACGACCGCCGAACCGCTTCTCCGGGAGGTCGGGCCGGCCCGGGGTGATGGACTGCTGGAGCAGCCCGTTCAGCTCCCCCGCGCCCGCCGGACCCCGGTGCATCGGGGCGAGGACCTGCACGTCACGGCGCGGGTCGAGACCGAACTTGGCCGGGATACGGCGCGCCGCCACATCCACCGCCAGCTTCCCCGCGTCCGCCGTCTCGTCCTCCACGAAGAGGAAGAAGTCGCTCAGGCCCTCGGTGAGCGGCGGCTGCCCGGCGTTGATCCGGTGGGCGTTCGTCACGACCCCGGACTGCTGGGCCTGCCGGAAGATCCGGGTGAGGCGGACGGCGGGGACCGGACTGCCCTCCGCGAGCAGGTCGCTCAGCACCTCCCCCGCCCCGACCGAGGGCAGTTGGTCGACATCGCCCACGAGGAGGAGGTGGGCACCGGGTGCCACCGCCTTCACGAGCTTGTTGGCGAGGAGCAGGTCGAGCATGGAGGCCTCGTCGACGACGACCAGGTCGGCGTCGAGCGGGCGGTCCCGGTCGTACGCCGCGTCCCCGCCCGGCTTCAGCTCCAGCAGCCGGTGGACGGTGGACGCCTCGGCGCCGGTCAGCTCGGCCAGCCGTTTGGCGGCGCGGCCCGTGGGCGCGGCCAGCACGACCTTCGCCCGCTTGGCCCGTGCCAGCTCGACGATGGACCGTACGGTGAACGACTTCCCGCAGCCGGGCCCGCCGGTCAGGACGGCCACCTTCCGGCTGAGCGCGAGCCGTACGGCCTCCTCCTGCTCGGGTGCGAGAGCCGCCCCCGTACGCGTCGCGAGCCAGGCCAGCGCCTTGTCCCAGTCCACGTCCTGGAAGGCCGCCATCCTGTCCTCCCCGGTCCGCAGCAGCCGCCGCACCTGCCCGGCGAGGGACAGCTCGGCCCGGTGGAAGGGGACGAGGTAGACGGCGGTGATCGGCTCGCCGCCCTCCGGCGACGGCACCTTCTCCCGTACGACGCCCTCCGGATCGGCGGCCAGCTCGGCCAGGCACTCGATGACCAGGCCGGTGTCGACCTGGAGGAGCTTGACCCCGTCCGCGATGAGCCGCTCCTCGGGGAGGTAGCAATGGCCCTGGTCGGAGGACTGGGAGAGGGCGTACTGAAGGCCGGCCTTGACCCGTTCGGGGCTGTCGTGCGGGATGCCGACCGCCTGGGCGATCTTGTCGGCGGTGAGGAAGCCGATGCCCCAGACGTCGGCGGCCAGCCGGTAGGGCTGGTTCCTCACGACGGAGATCGAGGCGTCCTCGTACTTCTTGTAGATGCGGACGGCGATGGAGGTGGAGACGCCGACGCCCTGGAGGAAGACCATGACCTCCTTGATCGCCTTCTGCTCCTCCCACGCGGCCGCGATCATCTTCGTGCGCTTGGGGCCGAGGCCGGGGACCTCGACGAGCCGCTGGGGTTCGTTCTCGATGATGTCGAGGGTGTCGACGCCGAAGTGGGTGGTGATCCGGTCGGCCATCACCGGCCCGATGCCCTTGATCAGCCCGGAGCCGAGATAGCGGCGGATGCCCTGGATGGTGGCGGGCAGGACGGTGGTGTAGTTCTCGACGGTGAACTGCTTGCCGTACTGGGAGTGCGAGCCCCAACGGCCCTCCATCCGCAGCGACTCACCGACCTGCGCGCCGAGCAGCGCGCCGACCACCGTGAGGAGGTCTCCGGCTCCGCGCCCGGTGTCGACGCGGGCGACCGTGTACCCGTTCTCCTCGTTGGCGTACGTGATCCTCTCCAGGACCCCTTCGATGACGGCCATGTTGGACATGACCCGACGCTACCGGGCCCCACTGACAACGCCGTTCGCACCCCGGAAGCGGGGCCCAGGACCCTGTGCCTGGTGCCCGGTGCCTGGTGCCCGGTGCCTGAGGTCTGGGGCCCGGCGCTTGGGGGCCCGGGGCCTGGGGTCTCTCACTCCGTGGGGCCGCCGTCCCGGTACTCGTTCGCGAGCAGGGCGTCCATGGTCGAGCGCAGGTCGCCGATGAAGCCCTCGAACCGCCGGATCTCGTGCGGTGAGTACGCGGCCATCGCCTCGGCCATCCGTTCCGTGTACGGCCCGAAGAACGCCTCGGCGCGCGGCCGGATCTCGGGGCTGCTGCGCAGGGTGACGACCCGGCGGTCGGTGCTCTCGCGGGTGCGGACGATGTGCCCGGCCTGTTCGAGCCGCTTGAGGAGGATGGCGGTGGCGCCGGAGGAGAGCGAGACGCGCTCGCTGAGGCGGGCGGGCGAGAGGGGCGTGCCCTTGTCCTCGGCGTACAGGATCTCCACCAGGGCCATGGCATCGGTGGAGTGCAGCCCGAGCCAGTTCGCGAAGCGGCGGGTGAACTCGGTGTAGTTGGCGCCGAAGGCGCGCAGGCCGTCCATGAGGTGGTCGACGCGGGTCCCGTCGCCGCCACCACCTGCGCCGTTCCTGTCGGCTCCCGTGCCGCCTCGGCCGGCTCCCGCATCAGCTCTGCCGGTTTCCGCCTCAGCGTCGGCCATGGCTCCGCCCCACCTTCTCTCTCCCGCTCTCACACGCTTTGACAACCTACCGCGCCACATTTACCTTTGCCGCAAAGCTAATTACCTTTACGGCAAAGCAACTACGGGGAGTCGAAGCACCATGCCCGAACGCGCCGAACCGACCCGAGCCTCTGAACCTGCCGAAGCCTCAAGACCTCCCGAACACGCCCAGGGCTCAGAACCTGCCGAACGCGCAGAACCTGCCGACCGCTCCGACCCGGCGGAGGCTTCTCCTTCCGTACGTCAGTGGCTCGGCCTCATCGCCGTGGCCCTGGGCGTCGCGCTGATCGTCGTGGACATCACGATCGTCAACGTGATCCTCGCGCCGATCATCGAGGACCTCTCCATCGGCTCGTCCGAGGCGCAGTGGATCCAGGAGTCGTACGCGATCACCTTCGCGGCCCTCCTCCTGGTCACCGGGCGCCTCAGCGACCTCTACGGCGCACGCAGGATCTTCCTGCTGGGGCTCGTCGTGTTCGGCGCGACGAGCCTGCTGGCCGCCCTCGCGCCCAGCGGCGGACTGCTGATCCTGGCCCGGTTCGTCCAGGGCGTCGGCGGGGCGATGATCCTGCCCACCTCGCTGGCCCTCCTGAACGCCACGTTCTCCGGTCGCGCCCGGGGCCAGGCGTTCGCCGTCTGGGGCTCGACCATCGGAGCGGCGGCGGCCGTGGGCCCGCTGATCGGCGGGTGGCTCGCGGACTTCTCCTGGCGCTGGGCCTTCGGCATCAACATCCCGCTGGTCGCCCTGATCGTGGCGGGAGGCCTGCTGTACCTGGACGTGTCGCCGCGCACCCGGGGCCGTATCGACGGGGTCGGAGCCGTACTGTCGGCGGCCGGCCTCGGCCTGCTCGCGTACGCCCTCATCGAGGGCCGCACACACGGCTGGCTGATGACGACGGAGCCGCTGGAGATCGGCGGCCTCTCGTGGAGCGGCGGGCTGTCACCCGTATGTGTCGCCTTCCTCCTCTCCGCCCTGACGCTGGGGGCGTTCTGGCGGCGGCAGGCGGTGCTCGGCCGGTCGGGCGGCGAACCGCTGATGGACGTCGGCCTCTTCCGTATCCGCTCGTTCCGCAACGGCAACTTCGTGACGCTGATGGTCGGGCTCGGCGAGTTCGGCATCATCGCGATGCTGCCGCTCTGGCTCCAGTTCGCGCTCGGCTACAGCGCGTTCCAGGCGGGCCTGGCCCTGGTCGCCCTCGCCGCGGGCAGCTTCGCCGCCTCCGGGGCGAGCTTCCCGATGTCGGCGACGGTCTCGGCCCTCACGCAGGTACGGCTCGGCCTGGTGCTGGAGGCGGCGGGACTGGCGATGCTGGCGCTGATCGCCTCGACGGACAGTGCGTGGTGGCTGATCGCCGTCGCGCTGTTCGTGTACGGAATCGGCGTCGGCTTCGCCACGGCGCAGGTGACCAACATCGTCCTGGTGGACGTCCCGCCCCGCAGCGCCGGGCAGGGCTCGGGCATCCAGAGCGCGGCACGCGAACTCGGCTCGGCGCTGGGCATCGCGCTCCTCACGACCCTCTTCTTCAGCACACTGGCCTCCGGCATGACCGACCGCCTCACGCGGGACGGGGTCGCCGCCGAGGAGGCGGAACGGCTGGGCGGCGTCGTCACGGAGAGCGCCGGTTCGGTGATCGGCGCCTTCGCGGAGGACCCGCGTACGGCCCCGGCGGCGCAGGCGGCGCGCGAGGCGATGGCGGTGGGCGTACAGGTCTCCGGGTACGTCTGCGCGGGGCTGCTGCTCCTGGCGCTGGCGGCGACGCTGTTCATGTCACCGAGGGCGGGGCGGGCAGGGAGCGCGGAGAGGACGGGGAGGGCCCGGTCGGTGGGGAGGGCGGGGAAGGCGGGGAGGACAGGGTAGGCGGGGAGGGCGGAACGGCCTGGTGGCCCGGTGGCCGGTGGGCCGGTGGAGAACTCGTTCGTACGTACCTCTCCCCCGCCCTCATGATGAGCGCATGGCCCTGAACGACACCCTGGCCCGCGTGGACGCGGACCTCGCCGCCGGACGCATACCGGTGGCGAGGCAGCGTCTGCGCGGCCTGGTCTCCTCCTACCCGCACGAACCCGCGCCCCGCCGCCGACTGGCCGACGTCTACCGCCTGTACGGCGACGCGGCGGAGGCCGGCCGCTGGATGTACCTGGAGGAGGACCGCTCACCGGAGGAGACGGCGGCCTTCGAGGAGCGGTACGCCCATGCCGTACGCCGGATGCGGGCCGTGGCCTGGCGGGGTACGGAGTCGGACGCGCCCACGCCGCTCGCCGCCGAACGCCTGACCGCCGTACGGGAAGCCGCCTCGGAGACCCTGGGGCGGCCGGTCACGTGGGACGGCTTGGCCGAGGTGAGGGGCGACGCGCGGGAGAGCGGGCGGCTGGCCGATGCCCTGACGGGCGGCGGGTGCCTGCTGCTCACCCTCGGCTTCCTGGGGATCTGGGTCTATGGGGTGGTCTCGCTGTTCGCCTGAGGCCAAGGGGGCTCGGGGTGAGGGGGTGCGGACTGAGGCGGCGCGGGGTAAGGGGGCTCGGCCTCGGGAAGCTCGGGTTGTGGGAGCGCGGCCTCCAATCGGGAGCCCCGGCTCTCCGCGATCCGATGGACCTGCTCCAGGCACTCGCTCAACCGGCTGGCGAGGAAGTGGAGTTGAGGCGGGGTGACGCCGGGCTCGGCCAGTAGACCGTCGGCGTGCCCGAGCAGCTCGTAGGCCATGTCGAGCTGGATGTCCTCCACCTCGTCAGCCCTCCGCGACACGTAACCGGTGCCGTTCCCGATGACGTAGCAGGGCTTGCCCCCGGTACCCGTCCACGGCAACAGCCGTGCGGTGGAGGCATGCCGCCCGTCGATCACCCTCATGCGACGACCTCGCTTCCACGGCCGGCACGAAGGCTCGGGAATGGCGGCAGCGGCTTCGTGGGCCGGGCGGGGGTGTGGTTCATGGGGCCTACTTTCTCGTCCTTCATCGTGCGGGCGTCGCTTCTTTCCGTAGCGAACTCATCACAGAGTGGGGTCGCGAGTCGCTACGCTTCTAGGGGGTCGGGCATGACAGCACGCTGGTCAGATTGAGGAGTTGGGTGCGTATGAGGGCGAACGAAAGGCCGCGCACGGCACGGCAGAAGTACGGCGAGGAGCTGAAGCTGCGACGTTTGGCCGCCGGGATGACACAGGAGGCGCTGGCCGAGCAGGTGGTCTGCTCGCCGACACTCATCAGCCACTACGAGGCGGGGCGGCGGCTGCCGAGCCCGGACGACGCGCAGCGGATCGACCGGGCGCTGGGGACGGATGGGTTCTTCGCGCGGTGGCTTGAGGACCTGGAGACGAAGTACGACGAAAACTTCGCGGCCGTGGCGGAGTTGGAGCAGCAGGCGGTACTCATCCAGCAGTTCGCGCTGACGCTCGTGCCCGGCCTGTTGCAGACAGACGACTACGCACGGGCCCTGTTCCAGGCGTACCGGCCCAACCACCGCCGGGAGGAGGTTGACCAGGACGTTGTCATTCGAACAGAGCGTGCTCGCATCCTCGACGGCCCGCTGAAGCCGGTGATGTGGACCCTGCTGGACGAGGCGGTACTGCGACGTCGGGTCGGTGGTCCGCAGGTGATGGCCACGCAACTGCGGAAGATCGCGGACATGGCTGAGGTAGGGCGGCTGCGGCTGCACGTGCTGCCGTTCGAGGCGGGGGCTCACTCCCTCCAGCAGAGCCTGCTGACGCTGATGAGCTTCGCGGACTCAGCGCCGGTGGCGTACGTCGAGGGCTTCCAGACGGGCAATCTGATGGATGATCCACGCTTGGTGGCGTCCAGTCGCACGGCCTACGATCTCGCTCTCGGCGATGCGTTGTCGCACCAGGAATCGGTGGCCCGCGTGCGGGCCGCAGCGGAGGAGCACGAACATGGTCAGCAGTAGGCGGAGCATTGCGGACGCGTCCACCCTCACGGGCTGGTTCAAGTCCAGCTACAGCGGCGGGAACCAGGGCGAGTGCCTTGAGGTCGCGGGCGGCCACACCACCGTCCCCGTACGCGACAGCAAGACCCCCACGGGCCCCACGCTGACCTTCTCCAGCCAGGGCTGGTCCCAGTTCGTCGCCGCCGTCAAGCACGACGAGTTCACCGCCTGACATACGGCGGCCCGCCGACGGCTCCGGTGGCGTACGCCGAAGCATCACGGAGGAGCACGAGCATGCACACCACCGAGGCCACCACCACTGACGGCGCAGCCCTGCCCGGGTGGCGCAAGTCCAGCTACAGCGGCGGGGACCAGGGCGAGTGCCTTGAGGTCGCGTACGACTACGCCACCCTTCCCGTACGCGATAGCAAGATTCCCGGCGGGCCCACCCTGACCTTCTCCCGCCAGGGCTGGACCCGCTTCGTCGCCGCCGTCAAGCACGACGAGTTCACCGCCTGACGCACAACGACTCCCCAGCGGCCCCGTCACGGTCATCGACCTGACGGGGCCGTTGTCATGCCTCATTGCCCACCTATTCAAATTTGACTAGAGTTGGGTTATGACCGAGAAGACCATCCCGCTGCTGCCTTGCCGGACGGAACTGATCCAGTCCGTGGTCGACTTCTACACAGCCCTGGGCTTCGAGACGACGCACATGCAGAAGAGCCCGTACGCGTACGCGGTGGTCGAACGGGGAACCGTCGAGATCCAGCTGTACGGCATGAAGGACTACGACCCCAGCACGTCGCATTCGAGCTGCTACGTGCTCACCGAGGACGTCGACGGCCTGCACGCCGCGTTCCGGACGGGCCTCAAGGCGGCGTACGGGCGCATCCCCACGCGCGGGCTGCCGCGCATCGGCCCGCTGAAGGACATGTCGTACGGGGTACGGCAGTTCCTGACGACCGATCCGACCGGCAACACGATCCGGGTGGGCCAGGTGATCAGCGACGACAGCGCCGAGGAGCCCACCACCGCACCGAAGGAGACGTTCGCCCGCGCGTTGCACATGGCGGACCTGTTCGCGGACTCCAAGCAGGACTTCCCGGGGGCCGCCAAGATCATCGACCGGGTGCTGAACCTGGAGGACGAGCAGCCGACTCCGGTTCAGAGGGTGCAACTGCTCGTCCTACGCGGGGACATCGCGCAGCGGCTGGGTGATGCGGAGGGGGCCCGGGGCTGGCTGGAGGAGGCCGAATCGGTTCAACTCGGCGCCGAGGAGCGGGAGACGGCGCATGACGCTCTTGCCCGGTTGAGAGATCTGCGGGGTTGAGCCGGGGGCGGGGGCGGGGTCGGCTGGCTTGACCTCCGAGCTTCGTCGGGGCGGGTGTACCACGGCGTGACCTGCGGCGCTTGGTGGTCCCGGCGCGAGGCATCTACAGGTCAAGCACCGCCCACACCCGCCGGCCGTCCTCCGCCGTGTCCGTCCCGCACGACACCGCGCCCAGCCGAGTGAGTTCCGGCAGGACCGTGTGATCTGCGACGGTACGCACTGGCCGGTGCGACAGAGCCACTAGCAGCGCCTGCCGTCCCTGGTCAGCGAGGTGAACGGACACTCGACGGCCGCCGTCCGCGACCGCAGTCCGCACCAACAGCTCCGTCAACTCCGTCGCGACCCGGTCCGCTTCTCGGTAGCCCCACTCGTGCAGCCGGGCGATCACATGGCCCGACGCCTTCGCCGGTGACCAAGAGGCGGACTCCATAAGCCAGTTCGCGGACCGCCGGTTCCGAACCAGCATCCGGGCACGTGCCGTACCCACAAGGCGCGTCTCCGGGCGCGGCGGGGAGGCCGGACGCTTCGGCGGGGGCGGGGTCTTCGGCGGATAGTCCGGGGTGTGATCCGACATGGTGGCTCCCAGGATCGGCGCGGACGCCCATCGTATGACCGGGTGTTGAGGCTCATGACTGGATGGTCCGTTCATCACCCGTACGACATGACGCGGCGTCGTCCCGGGGCCTGGTGAGTGAGAGGCGAGGATCATCAACCGACCGACCCGACACACTGCGAGGCACATGCGCTTGGCTCCGTGACACCTTGCGGGAGCCGACGCGGGCGGCTCACTCGGCACGGCGGGCTTGTGTCGGCCCTGGCGGTTTTCGCTCTGTCACTATGTAGGAGTGAGCTATGCAGCCATGAGTCAAGGAATGGCAATGCCCCCATAAACCTGCAGGTCAGGAAGAGTGGTCCCCGCGCAGGCGGGGGTGTTCCGTCCGGGCGCTCGCCCCGGAGCTGGAGGACCTGGTGGTCCCCGCGCAGGCGGGGGTGTTCCGAGCTGGTTCAGGCACTCATCGTTGCTCAGCTGGTGGTCCCCGCGCAGGCGGGGGTGTTCCGCAGCCCCGCACGTCGGCGCACTCCAGGCTCAGGGGGTCCCCGCGCAGGCGGGGGTGTTCCGGCGACCGGCTCGACCAAGGTCGACGCCATGTTGTGGTCCCCGCGGAGGCGGGGGTGTTCCGCCCGCGCCCGAGCCGTTCCCGTGGTCCCCGCGCAGCAGGCATGTTCCGGTGCGCTCGGCCGCGATGCCGTTCACGGCTGCGTGATTCCCTGTCTGCGGGGGGGTGGGCCGCCCTGGGCAGCCATACGGCATCCCCCGCCCCGGTGCGTGGTCAGGCCGCGAGTCGGGTGCCGCGGCGCCAGATGGCTCGGGTGTTGAGGGTGTCGGAGATCGTGGTGGTGGGGTCGCCGTCGACCAGGAGCAGGTCGGCGCGCAGGCCTGGTGCGATGCGGCCGCGGTCCGTCAGGGCGAAGCGTCGGGCCGGGGTGGCGGTGGCCGTGCGGAGTGCCTGCAAGGGAGTGAGGCCGGCCTGGACGAGGTACTGGAGTTCGTGGTGGACGCTGGCGCCGTGGGCCATGCCGCCCAGGAAGGGCAGTGCCATGGACACATCCGTACCGCACAGGACGTCGACTCCGGCGTCGTGCAGGGCCTTGACGGAGCCCAGGACGTGGTCGAGCCTGCCCTGCGGGTAGTGGTTGAAGCTGCTGCGCAGGGTGGCGGTCCAGTCCTGGTCCAGGCGTGAGGCCACGCGGGGGTCGTCGGCCAGGGCTGCTCCGGTGATGCCCATCATGGAGGCGTTCAGGACCACGCAGGGAACGACGAAGGCCCCGGAGTTCTTGATCATGGAGATGATCTCGTCGGTGTGCGGCTGGTCCATGAACAGGTGGGCCAGGCCGTCGATACCGGCCTCGATCGCCATCCGGGTCGCGTCGACGGTCAGGGCGTGGGCCACGGTGAGCATGCCGTGGCGGTGCGCCTCGGCGACACCTGCGTTCAAGGTGGCCTGGTCGAGCATGGGCAGGCCCGGGTGCCCCTCGATGCTGCCGTCGTCGACCATGAACTTGATGTAGTCCGAACCGCGCTCGACCAGCTGGGGGACGAAGGCGACGGCTTCCTCCGGGGTGGTGCTCAGGGGCTTGAAGGGCGGCCCGGCGGGCGCGCCGGAGCCCGGCCTTCCACCCTTGCCGGGCAGGGGGCCGGGGCGGAAACCCTCGGGCATCAGCTCGTCGGGGTGGCCACCGGGCGGGGTGATGCCGAACCCCGCCGAGCGCACGTCGGCCAGGCTGTCGTTCTCGCTGATGTGCGCGCGATTGTCGCGGGTGTTCATGCCCTGCATCTCCAGCTCGGTCGTCACCCCGAATCGCAGCGCCAGCGCCAGGGAGTCCGCACTGGTGTGCACATGGGCATCGAACAGCCCAGGCAAGACCGTGCCACCACCGGCGTCGACCACCTCAGCGCTTTCGGGGATCTCGCCGCCGACGGAGACGATCCGTGGTCCGTCGATCACGACGGTGGTCTCCTCCAGCACCTGATCTCCGTCGAAGACCTGTGCGTCGATGATGGCGGTGATGGTCATGGTCGCGTTCCTTTGTTTCGTCGGCGTCTGCCACCGGTGATCCCGCCACCGGGCATCCAGGAAATTCATATGCAGTACAGCATACATATGACTGATGGCATGCGCATGTGTGACGAGGCGGGTTTCGCTTATCGTGGTGACCATGACCTCAGACGGCGGAGAAGAGAGCACGGAGACGCTGCTGGACGGCATCGGCCCCTCGTTCTCGCGACTGCGCCCGCATGCACCGGCCGGCCGCAAGGACATCTCCCGCAACCTCGTTCTCAACATCGTGGCTGACACTCCCGGCGAAATAACGGTGGGAGCGGTGGCCGAGGAGCTCAAGGCCGACCCGTCCGTCGCCAGTCGCATGGTCTCGGACTGCATCGCCGCGGGGTATCTGCTGCGCGCGGCGTCCCAGGCCGACGGGCGGCGCACCGTCCTGCACGTCACACCCGAAGGTCAGGCCCTGCGGAAACAGTTCGCGCGGAGCCAGCGCGATGCCTTCGAACGCGTCACCGCCGACTGGCCCGACTCCGAACGACTCCAGTTCGCCCGGCTGCTGCACAAGTACGTGGAAGCCAGTGCCGCATTCCGCAAGCGACAGGCGCTGTAATCCCGTCCGGTCTGCGCCCCTTGCAACGCACTGTGCTTCGCAACGCACTCTGCTTCAGGTGGACGGAGTCAGCTTCTTCGCCGTGCTGCAGTGATCGGTCCGCGTGTGGCGCCACAGCTGGACGACCGTCAGCGCGAACAGGGCCGTGAACGCCACGAGGATGACCGCCACGATCTCCGTCTGCCGACCACCCACATGGCGGTCCGCCTGGAGGACCAGCCCCAGCAGGGAGAGCGCCATTCCGCCGAGGTACACCGACCGGACGCGCCGCAGCTGACGTACAGCGCGAGGGGCGAGAGCTACACGCTTCATGAGGGCCATGTGCGCCGGATACCCCGGCGTCGGCCGCCCAGTCACCGTGGTGGCCGCAGTTGCCCGGAGGCCCCGCCGGGTGCACCGGCAGCCGTTCGGGGGGCGGGCCGCCTCTCGCTGCTCGGCACGGACTGCCGCTCTGCCGGGCGCCATGGGACGCTGTCGACGCGTGTTGAGCCGTCACCCGATTTCGCGTACGACCCGTTACGGGGCAGGCCGGCACGGCCTCTCGGAGAGGTCAGTTGGCCAGCCAGAGCGCCAGGTTCAGCGCCGCCGCGTAGCCGACCCACAGCAGGTACGGCGCCAGCAGCCAGGCCGCGCGCCGGTCCACCCGGGCGGAGAGCAGCGCGGTGGCCACGACTGCCGCCAGCAGCAGGCAGATGTCCAGGAAGGCCGCACCGTACTGCTCGGCGGCGAAGAACAGTGGGGTCCACAGCGCGTTGAGCGCCAACTGCACGCCCCAGGCCACGAGCGCCGGCCGGCGGCCAGGGCCGGGGTGGCGGGCGACGAGCCAGCCCGCCACCGCGATCATCCCGTACAGGACCGTCCACACCGGGCCGAAGAGCCACCCGGGCGGCGCCCAGGCGGGCTTGTCCAGGGCGGCGTAGGTGCTGCCCGCGTCACCTGTCGCGACCGCTCCGGCAGCGGCGACGGCGTAGCAGAGGACGAGCAGCAGCAGGAGCGTGAGCCAGCTCCTCCGGCGGGACGGTGCCGCTCCGGCAGTGGGGGTCGTCGGTGGCACGGGCGTACTCCTGTTTTTCGGGTGACGTTCGGGGGCGCTCAGGGGGTGAACCGGGGGTGCTCGGAGGGGATCGGGGGCTCTGAGGGTGATCCGGGGGCGGAGGCTGACCCCGGGGGGCGGAGATGATCGGGGGGCGGAGGCTGACCCGGGGGGGCGCAGATGATCGAGGGGCGGAGGCTGACCCGGGGGGGGCGGAGGTGATCGGGGGGCCGGGGGGATCTGGTGGTGTTCGGAATGTTCTTCGGGCCGGCGGATGCGTTGAAGGTGGCGTGCCGCATGGCGACGGGTACCCCGCTCGGTGCCCTTCACCCGGAGCGGGGACGGAGCGGCGCCGGCGGGGGCCTGCGGGCGTCGACGGGACTTGGGCGACGGGGCTTGGGCGGGCGTCGGCGGGGCTTGGCCGGGGTCGGTGGGGCTTGGCCGGGGTCGGCAGGGATTGGGGCGGGCGGGCGTAATTCGGTGGTCCGCCTTCCGGGCCTGTTGTTACGGTGCTCGCACCTCCGCCGCGGTGCCGACCGCAGGTGACCTGTGGGCCGTGCGCCCTGGAAAGCAGTTGATGTATGCCCCGGCCAGTGATTCCGAGCCTCCCTCGTCGCGTCTGTGGCGCCGGGGCGAGCGGGCCTGACCGCGTGTGCGGCCGTACGTTCACCGTCTGCTGACGCACCACGGCCTCCGGCCCTTCTCCACGCTCTCCGGCCCTCTTCACGCCCTGCGATACGAGGGGTGCTCGGTACTTCCCTGCTGCTTCGTTCCTCACCTTCGGCAAGGAGTATCCGGGTGTCACACGACAACCCCCACCACCGCTCAGCCATGTCCTCCCTGGACACCTTCACCTGCGTTCGCTGCGGACTGACCGTCGCCGTGTTCGCGCCCGACGGCAGCCGGCGCAACCACTGCCCCAGCTGCCTGCACTCCCAGCACCTCGTCGACCACGTGGAGGGCGGCCCCTCCGACTGCGAGGGCCGGATGGCACCGATCTCCATCGCGGTGCTGCGCACCGGTGACTGGATGGTCGTCCATCGCTGCACCCGTTGCGACGAGCTGACCTCGAACCCGGTCTGCGGGGACGACAACCAGCTGATCCTGATGCGGATGGCCGTGCGCCCACTGGCACAGCCGCCCTTCCCGCTCGAAGCGTTCGGTGACCTGTGAACCGGGCCCGACAGCCGCGACGGCCGCGGCCGCGACGGAACGCGGAGCGACCGGGGAGGCGACCGTGACGCGGCGCAGACCCCGACGGGCCGGGCAGCGCCGCCCCCAGCGGACCAAGGACGTGCTCCACGGGCCGGCCGGGGCGCGCGGCGACGCGTTCCGGTGCGTCGGCTGCCGGCTCGACGTGTCCGTGGTCGCGCCGGGCACCTCCCATCGCAACCACTGCCCGTCCTGCCTCGTCAGCCTGCACGTGGACCGGCGGATACCGGGTGACCGGTCGGCGGGCTGCGGTGGGCGGATGACGGCGCTGAGCCTGTCCGTACGGCAGGACGGGGAGTGGATGCTCATCCACCACTGCCTGACCTGCGGCGAACTCAGCGCCAACCGCATCGCGGGCGACGACAACGCTCTGGCGCTGATCCGGCTGGCGCTGCGGCCGCTCGCGGACGCCGGTATCCCCGCGCGGGTCATGCTGGCGCTGTGATCCGGGGGCCGTCCGGTGACCGCCGGGCGGCCCTCGGCGCGGGGCTCGTTGCCACAGCACGGCCCCAGAGCACAACCCCGAAGCACGCCCCACAGCACGGCCCGGAAAAGCGAACCAGAAACGCGAAATGGGGCCCGGCCACACGGCCGGACCCCCCTCGCTTTCCCCCCGTCGGGCCTTCCCGTTCCCCCCGGACCCCTCCCCGGAAGTCCCGACGCCATGTGTGACCCGGGAGGGTACGCAAAGGTTGCAGCCCTTTGCGATCTCTTTACGCTCGGCTTCGCGCAGGGCCCTCAGCAGGCATGTCGTACGTAGCGTTCGACCACCTCAGCCAGTGCTTCCGCACCGTCCCGGGCCCACAGCGCCTCGTTGAAGATCTCCACCTCGATCGGGCCGTCGAAGCCCGCCGACTCCACTTGCGTACGGAACGCCCGGAAGTCCACGCTCCCGTCGCCCAGTTGGCCCCGGCCGAGCAGAACTCCCGCCGGAAGCGGGGTGATCCAGTCGGCCAGCTGGAAGGAGTGGATGCGGCCGCCCGCCCCGGCGCGGGCGATCTGGGCGGGCGCCTGGTCGTCCCACCAGACGTGGTACGTGTCGACGACCACCCCGACCTGCTCGGCCGGGAAGCGTTCCGCCAGGTCCAGGGCCTGGGCGAGGGTGGAGACCACGCAGCGGTCCGACGCGAACATCGGGTGCAGCGGTTCGATCGCCAGGCGTACGCCGCGTTCGGCCGCGTACGGGGCGAGTTCGGCCAGCGCCTCGCCCACCCGTTCGCGGGCGCCGTACAGGTCGCGGCTGCCGGGCGGGAGGCCGCCGGAGACCAGGACCAGGGTGTCCGTGGACAGGGCCGCCGCCTCGTCCACCGCCCGGCGGTTGTCGTCCAGGGCGCGGGCCCGCTCCTCGGGGTCCAGGGCGGTGAAGAAGCCGCCCCGGCAGAGGCTGGTGACGGTGAGGCCGGCGTCCGAGAGGAGCCGGGCCGTGCGCTCCACGCCGTACTCCTGCACCGGCGCCCGCCACAGGCCTACATGGCCGATGCCCGCCTTGACGCAGCCCTCCGTCAGCTCGGGCAGCGACCACTGCTTGACGGTCTCCTGGTTGAGCGAGAGGCGGGACAGCTGATCGTTCATCGTGTTCCTCCGTGGACCGCGAGAAGCGCTCGCATCCGGTGCGCCGCCAGCTCCGGGTCGGGGAACAGGCCCAGGGTGTCGGCCAGTTCGTACGCCTTCGCCAGGTGCGGCAGCGAGCGGGCCGACTGGAGGCCGCCCGCCATCGTGAAGTGGCCCTGGTGGCCTGCCAGCCAGGCCAGGAACACCACGCCCGTCTTGTAGAAGCGGGTGGGGGGCTGGAAGAGGTGGCGGGAGAGTTCGACCGTGGGGTCGAGCAGAGCACGGAAGCCTGCCACATCCCCCGTGTCCAGCACCCGTACCGCGTGCGCCGCCAGTGGACCCAGCGGGTCGAAGATGCCCAACAGCGCGTGGCTGAAGCCCCGTTCGCCGCCCGCGATCAGCTCCGGGTAGTTGAAGTCGTCGCCCGTGTAGCAGCGCACCCCGCTCGGGAGGCGGCGGCGTACGTCGATCTCGCGGGCCGCGTCCAGGAGCGAGATCTTGATGCCGTCGACCTTGTCCGGGTGTTCGGCGACGACCTTCAGGAACGTGTCGGTGGCCTCGTCCAGGTCGGCGCTGCCCCAGTAACCCTCCAGCGCCGGATCGAACATCGGGCCCAGCCAGTGCAGGATCACCGGCTCGGAGGTCTGGCGCAGGAGGTGGGCGTAGGTGGCGAGGTAGTCCTCCGGGCCCTGTGCCGCGCGGGCCAGCGCCCGCGATGCCATCAGGATCGGCTGTACGCCGTTCGCCTCGGCCAGGGCCAGTTGCTCCTCGTAGGCCGCCCTGACCTGTGCCAGTGTCGGTTCGGTGGTCAGCGGCAACTGATCCGTGCCCACGCCGCAGGCGATCCTGCCGCCCACCGCCTTCGCCTCCGCCGCCGAGCGGCGGATCAGTTCGGCCGCGCCCGCCCAGTCCAGGCCCATCCCGCGCTGCGCGGTGTCCATCGCCTCCGCCACGCCCAGGCCGTGCGCCCAGAGGTGGCGGCGGAAGGCGAGCGTGGACTCCCAGTCGACGGCCGCCGGGTCGTCCGGGCTGATGTCCGCGTACGGGTCGGCGACCACGTGGGCCGCCGAGAAGACCGTACGGGAGGTGGGCGGGAGCCCGGTGGGGGCCAGGTCCAGCGGGGTGGTGCGGGGGGTGTACGGGCCCTGGGGCAGGGGGACGGCCGCCGTCACAGCGTCAGCTCCGGGACCTCGAAGCGGCGGCCCTCCGCCGACGACTTCAGGCCCAGCTCGGCCAGTTGGACGCCTCGCGCGCCCGCCAGCAGGTCCCAGGTGTACGGCTCGTCCAGGACCACATGGCGCAGGAACAGCTCCCACTGCGCCTTGAAGCCGTTGTCGAACTCCTGGTTGTCCGGGATCTCCTGCCACTGGTCGCGGAACGGTTCCGTGACCGGGAGGTCCGGGTTCCAGACGGGCTTGGGGGTCGAGGACCGGTGCTGTACGCGGCAGTTGCGCAGGCCCGCCACGGCGGAGCCGTGCGTACCGTCGACCTGGAACTCCACCAGCTCGTCGCGGTTGACCCGTACCGTCCAGGAGGAGTTGATCTGCGCGACCGCCCCGCCCGCCAGCTGGAAGATCCCGTACGCCGCGTCGTCGGCGGTCGCCGCGTACGGCTTGCCGTGCTCGTCCCAGCGCTGCGGAACGTGCGTCTGCACATGGGCCGTTACGGAGGTGACCTGGCCGAACAGCTCGTGGAGCACGTACTCCCAGTGCGGGAACATGTCGACGACGATGCCGCCGCCGTCCTCCGCGCGGTAGTTCCACGAGGGGCGCTGGGCCTCCTGCCAGTCGCCCTCGAAGACCCAGTAGCCGAACTCCCCCCGGATGGACAGGATTTCGCCGAAGAATCCGCCATCTATCAGGCGCTTCAGCTTCACCAGGCCGGGCAGGAAGATCTTGTCCTGGACCACTCCGTGCTTGATGCCCGCGTCCCGGGCCAGGCGGGCCAGGTCGAGGGCGCCCTCGACGTCCGTGGCCGTGGGCTTCTCGGTGTAGATGTGCTTGCCCGCGGCGACGGCCTTCTTGATCGCCTCCACCCGGGCCGAGGTGACCTGGGCGTCGAAGTAGACGTCGACCGTGTCGTCCGCGAGCACCGCGTCCAGGTCCGTCGACCACTCGGTCAGCCCGTGCCGGGCCGCCAGCTCCTCCAGGGCGTGGGCGCGGCGGCCGACGAGGACGGGCTCGGGCCAGAGCACCTCGCCGTCGCCGAGGTCCAGGCCGCCCTGCTCGCGGATCGCGAGGATCGAACGCACCAGATGCTGCCGGTATCCCATGCGACCCGTCACGCCGTTCATGGCGATGCGCACTGTCCTGCGTGTCACGAAGTTCCCTCCATACAGCCGTAGCAAGCGCTTTCTATACGAGATGACGCTAGCCTGCCGACAGCGGCCGGACAAGAGGTGGCCGCCCGGTACCTCACGGAGGACAGCGATGACAGTCACCCTGGCGGACGTGGCGGCCCGCGCCCGGGTGTCCCCGGCCACCGTCTCCCGCGTGCTGAACGGCAACTACCCGGTCGCCGCGTCGACCCGGGAGCGGGTCCTGCGCGCGGTGGACGACCTGGACTACGTGCTCAACGGGCCCGCCAGCTCACTGGCGGCCGCCACCTCGGACCTGGTCGGCATCCTGGTCAACGACATCGCCGACCCCTTCTTCGGGATCATGGCGGGGGCCGCGCAGAGCCAGATCGGGGGGCCCGGGGACGGTTCCGGGCGGGCGGGCGGCGAGAAGCTGGCCGTCATCTGCAACACCGGCGGCCTCCCCGAGCGCGAGCTCACCTATCTCACCCTCCTCCAGCGCCAGCGCGCCGCCGCCGTCGTCCTCACCGGGGGCGCGGTCGAGAACCCGGCGCACCAGGCCGCGATGGCCGCGAAGCTGGGCAAGCTCGCCGACGCCGGCACCCGGATCGTCTTCTGCGGGCGCCCCCCGCTCCCCGAGGGGGACGCGCTCGTCGCCGCGCTCGCCTTCGACAACCGGGGCGGCGGCCGGCGCCTCACCGAGCACCTGATCTCGCTGGGCCACCGCAGGATCGGCTACGTCGCCGGGCCCCCCGAGCGGACCACCACCCGCCACCGGCTGGAGGGCCACCGTGAGGCCATGCGGAGTGCGGGGCTCGACACGGGGCCCGGGGAGGAGGAACGGCTCACCGTGCACGGGCCCTACGACCGGCGCTCCGGGTACGAGGCCACCCTCGAGATACTGCGCCGGGACCCGGGCGTGAGCGCCGTCGTCGCCGCCAACGACACCGTGGCGCTGGGCGCCTGCGCCGCCGTACGGGACCAGGGGCTGCGCATCCCGCAGGACATCTCGGTGGCGGGCTTCGACGACCTGCCGTTCTCGGTGGACGCCGTTCCGGCGCTGACGACCGTACGGCTGCCGCTCATCGAGGCGGGCGCGCGGGCGGGCCGGCTCGCCATGGGCAAGGAGAACCCGCCGCCCGGCGGAATCGCCACCATCGCGGCCGAGTTGATGATCCGGGGGTCGACGGCTCCGCCCCGGCGGGGGTAGGCCCCGCCGGAGGACCGCCGACCGGAGGCGGACGGCTCCGCCCCGCGTGGCGTGAGGCCCCCGTGACCTCCCCGTGGGAAAGACGCTGACCCGGAGGCCCCCAGCCCCGCCCCGGGCGGGGTGAGGTTCCCTGGCCTCCCCGCCGGAGACCCGCTGCGCCTGAGGCCTCTGCGGGCCGGGGTGCGAAAGATGGGGGCAACTCCCCCATGCGCCCCGAACGCCTCCCCCGCCAGGATGGTTCGCGAGCGGTCCGGTGGGCCGCTTGCGAACCTGGGAGGTGCGGTGGAGAAGGAACTGATCGGCAGCGGCGGTACGGGGGCCGCTGCCCGTCTCGCTCCCCCCAGCATGAA
Source organism: Streptomyces sp. NPDC007346 (assembly GCF_040703535.1). NCBI lineage: Bacteria > Bacillati > Actinomycetota > Actinomycetes > Kitasatosporales > Streptomycetaceae > Streptomyces > Streptomyces sp. NPDC007346. Next base: position 29,242 of record NZ_JBEYKR010000001.1, on the reverse strand, counting down.
CGGGGCCGCCGGGGTGGTGCGCACGAACGGCTCGCACACCACCGGCGGGGGCGCCCGCACCACCACGGGCATCGGCACGAGCCCCCGCCCCACCGCCCACGCCGGCCCCTGGTGGCTCCCCGGAGTCGTCGGGGAGCCGCCCATGGGGGAGCCCGACTGGGCGGCCTTCGTCCGGGACGTCATCGCCGACGCGCCGCCCGAGGCCCTCGTCGCCGAGCAGGACTACCCGGGGCTCACCGGATTCGCCCTCGTCGTGGCCCCGTTCGCCGAGCGGGCCGCCGGGCGGCTGCTGACCTCGCCGTCGAACAACGCCGTACGGGCCGGGACCGCCGTCGGGCTCGCCCCCGTACTGGAGGACTTCCGGTCCCACCTGGTCCGGCGGCTGGCCCGGCTCGCGGCGCGCACCCTCGTACTGGAGCTGCACACGGCCCGGCGGGCGGGGCGGCTGACCGGGAAGGGGCCCGAGGAGCGGTTCCGGCACTTCCTGCGGCTGACGGCGGGGCGCGACGGGCTCGCGGCCCTCCTCACCTCCTATCCCGTACTGGCCCGCATCCTGGCGCGCACCAGCCTGGCCGCGTCCGACGCCTTCACCGAGATGCTCGGCAGGCTCGCCGACGACCGGGAGCTGCTGGCCGCCTCCGGTGTGCTGGGCGAGCGGGGGCCGGGGGCGGGGGCACTCGTCGCCGGGCGGGGGCCCGGGGCGCTGACCGGGGTCGAGTGCGGCGCCGGTGACAGTCACCGCGGGGGCCGCTCGGTGATGCTGCTGCGGTTCACCGACGGCACCCGGCTGGTCTACAAGCCGCGCCCGCTCGCGGCGCACCGGCACTTCAACTCCCTGGTGGAATGGTTCGGTTCGCTGCCCGGGACGCCGTCCCTGCGGGCGCTGCGGGTGCTGGACCGGGGCGACTACGGGTGGGTGGAGTTCGTCGAGGAGCGGCCCTGCACCTCACCGGCGGAGACCCATCTCTTCTACCGGCGCCAGGGCGCGCTGCTGGCCCTGCTCCATCTGCTGGACGGGACCGATCTGCACCAGGAGAACCTGATCGCCTGCGGGCCGCACCCGGTCCTGGTGGATGTGGAGACCCTGTTCCACCCGCCGCTCTCCCAGGCGCACTCCGCCGACCCCGCCGCCCGCGCCCTGCACGCCTCGGCCCACCGCGTCGGGCTGCTGCCCCAGCTGCTGGTCGGCGACGAGGCCGCGCTCGACGTCTCCGCGATCGGTGGCGGCCGGGCCGCCTCCTCCCCCATCGAGACCGCCGACTGGGCGGGTGCGGGCACGGACACCATGCGGCTGGTACGGCGCTCCGCGCGGTTCACCGAGTCCGCCAACCGGCCCCGGCTGGAAGGGGTCGCGGCCGATCCGTCCGCGTACACCGACTCCCTCTGCGAGGGGTTCCGCGTCGGCTACACCGCCATCAGCGACTACCGCGACGAACTGCTCGGCAAGCGCGGCCTGTTGACCGACTTCGCGCAGGACGAGGTACGGGTCGTGCCCCGGCCGACCTGGACGTACACCACCCTGCTCGACGAGTCGACCCACCCCGACCTGATGCGGGACGCCGCCGAACGCCACCAGGTCCTCTCCCTGCTGCGCACCCCCACCCTGGGCATGCCCGCGCTGCCCGGCCTGGAGGACGAGGAGATCGAGGAGCTGTGGGCCGGCGATGTGCCGGTCTTCCTGGCCCGGCCCGGCTCCACCGACCTGTGGAGCGGCACCGGGCGCGGGGTCCCGGCCCTCCCGGGGCCCACCGGGCTGGCCCGGGTCGAGGCCAAGGTGCGGGCCATGGACACGGTGGACCGCCAGGACCAGGAACGGATCATCCGGGCCGCCATGGTGTCCACCTCCCCCGAACCGCCGCACCGGGCGGGGGGCGGCGCGCGGGCCCGGACAGCGGCGACGGCCCCCGAGCCGGAGCAACTCCTGTCCGCCGCACGGTCGGTGGGCGACCAGCTCGTCTCCCTGGCCTACCGGCACGAGGGCCGCACCAACTGGATCGGCCTGGAGCTGCTCGGCGAACGCTACTGGCGGCTCGCCCCGATGGCGGCCGACCTCGCGAGCGGCTACACCGGCCCCGCGCTCTTCCTCGCCCAGCTCGCCGCCCTCACCGGCGCCGACCGGTACGCCGAGGCGGCCCGCGAGGCGCTGGCCCCGGTCCCCGGGCTGCTGGACGCCCTGCACGGCCGGGTGGACGACCTCGCGGTGCTGGGCTCGGGTGCCTTCGCGGGCCTCGGCGGCATCGCGTACGCCCTGGCCGAGGTGGGTTCGCTGCTCGGCGACCGTACGGTGGTGGACCTGGCGGGCCCGGCCACCCGGCTGGCCTGTGCGGCGAGCGCCGCCGAGGACGGGTACGGGGTGCGCGGCGGGGCGGCCGGCGGGCTGGTCTCCCTGCTCGCGGTGTACCGCACCACGGGCCGGACCGAGGCGTGGCGGGGGGCCGAGCGCTGCGCCGAGCGGCTCCGCGTCGCACCGCTCCCGTCGGCCGGGGGGTTCGCGGAGGGGGCCGCGGGCATCGGGTGGGCGCTGCTGCGCTTCGCCGCGGCGGGGGGCGGTGAGCAGTACCGTACGGCGGGGCTGCGGGCCCTGCGCCGGGCGACCGCCGAGGCGACGGGGGGCCGGGCCTGGTGCGAGGGGGGAGCCGGGGTGGCCCTCGCGGTCGCGGACAGCCCGGACGCGCTCGACGATCCGGAGCTGTCCGGCCGGCTGGCGAAGCTGACCGGTGAGCTGGCGGACGGCGACCCGCTCGCGGACGACAGCCTCTGCCACGGCGAGCTCGGCCTGCTCGAACTGCTCGGCCACAGCGCCCTCACCGGCGACCGCACCCCCTGGGTGCGCCGGGCCGGGACCCTGCTGGCCGCCGCCGACCGGGAGGGGCCGCGCTGCGGGACCCCCGGACACGTACCGCACCCGGGGCTGCTCACCGGCCTGTCGGGGATCGGGCACGGACTGCTCCGGGCGGGGTTCCCCGACCGGATCGGCTCCGCGCTGCTGCTCCATCCGTCCGCGGGGGCCGCGTAGCCGCACACCCTGCGGCCGGCATCAGTCCCTTCCAGCCCCTTCCCAACCCCTTCTCGCCCCCTCCCCGACCCCTTCTCACTCCCTTCCCAGCCCCAGCCCCACATCCAGCTCCGGATCCAGCTCCCTCTCAGCCCCTCCAGCCCGTTCCGCAGCCCCTGTCCACAGCCCCTTCCAGCCCTTCCATCACCTTTCCTCAGCCCTTCCGTCCGCACCCATGCCACACCTCTTCCGTTATTGACCTACCGTCAGAAATCTTCTGTTCAGCGGCCATTCCGTCCAGGATTCAGCACCCAGCAGAGAATGAGGCAGAGATGACGCACATCAGCGAATCGACGATGCGGGGATCCGGCGAGCTCGCCCACGAGGGCACGTACGACCACCCGGCCGGGCAGGTCACCCTCGGGATCGGCGGGGGGCTGGGGATGCGCAGCAGACTCCTCAGCGCCTCGGAGGGCGAGAGCGGCAACACCATCGACCTGCCGTGGACCACCATGCTCCCCCTTTAGCCACGGATCCACCCGCATTGCGGCGTATTGGGGCACTGCCGCATGAGTTACGACTCAAGTAGCCTGCGGCCATGCGAGCCACTTCGCCGGTCATCGTCGGGCGGGACGAGGAGATCGGCCTGCTGAGCAGCGCCCTGGACGCCGTGCGACGGCGTTCGGGGCGCGCCCTGTTCTTCCTCGGCGAGGCGGGGATCGGTAAGTCGCGGCTGGTGGGCGAGTGCGCCTACCGGGCCTACGGACTCGGCATGCCCGTGCTGCGCGGCCGGGCCACGTCGACCGGTCTCGTCGTCCCGTTCCGGCCACTGGTCGAAGCGCTCTCCTCCCGCTTCCGGGCCGCCGGCACGCCGACCGACCCCGAGCTGGCGCCGTACCACCCGGCGTTGGCCCGGCTGGTCCCCGAGTGGCGCCAGGAGGCCTCCCCCGGCTATCCGGAGACCGTCGTCGAGCTGGCGGAGGCGCTGCTGCGACTGCTGTCCGTGCTGGGGCGGGAGTCCGGCTGCTCGATCCTGCTGGAGGACCTCCACGACAGCGACACGGAGACCGTCGCGGTGGTCGAGTACGTCATCGACAACCTCGCCGATCTGCCGATCCTGCTCCTGGGGACCCTGCGCCCGGAGGCGGGGGCCGCGCTCGATCTCGTACGGTCCGCAGAGCGCCGACATGCCGCCGGTGTACGGGAGTTGAAGCCGCTCGCCGACGAGCAGATGCGGATGCTGACCGGTGCGTGTCTGGAGGCGGCGCCCGAGGAGATACCTCCGGTGGTGCACCAGCGGCTGGCCGAACGCGCGGGCGGCAACCCGTACTTGGTGGAAGTGCTGCTGGCGGACCTGCTCGACACCGGCCAGTTGCGCCGGTCGGAAGGCGGCTGGGTGGCGGCCGAGCACCCCGGCGGACCGGTCCCTTCGGGCATCGTGCGGAGCTGGACGCGCAGACTCGACCGGCTGGACGAACCGGTGCGGGACCTCTTACTCGCGGCGGCCACCCTGGGCGGCCAGTTCTCGGTCTCCGTCCTTCAGACCGTCACCGGTTTCGAGGACCGGGCCCTCTTCACCCATCTGCGCTCCGCCGTGGAGGCGGGTGTGATCGCCCCCGACGGCGCCGCCCCCGACCGTTACGCCTTCCGCCACTCGCTGACCGCCGAGGCGCTGATCTCCTCGCTCGCCCCGGCCGAGCGCGCCTCGCTCGCCCGCCGTGCCGCCGGGGCCATCGAGCACTCCGGCCATCCGCTCGACGAGGACGGCCAGCAGCTTGTCGCCTCCCTCCACCTGGCCGCGGGCAACCGGGCGGGCGCCGCACTGCGGTTCGCGGAGGCCGGGAGACGGATGCTCGCCTCGGGGGCCCACGGTTCGGCCGTGGTGCTGCTGGAGCGGGCCTGCCCCCTGGCCGCCGACCCGGACCGGGCCGCCATCGCCGAGTCCCTGGCGGTCGCCCGCGCCGAGGGCGGCGACCTGGACGCCGCGCTGGAGCTGGCCGAGACGCTGCCGCCGGTCCCGGCGCGCACCGAGGCCGCCGACCGGCGCGGCGAGGTCCACATCAAGATCGCCTGGGTGGCGGTGATGGCCGAGCGGGCGGCCGACGCGGCCCGCCAGATCGAGGCCGCCCGCACCCTGCTCGGCCACGATCCGGTACCCGGCCGGCGGGCCGCGCTCGCCGTCGCCGACGCCCATCTCGCCCTGCTTCCCGGGCAGGAGCACCGCTGCCCCGCCGAGACCGAGCAGGACGCCCGGGAGGCCGCGGAGGTCGCCGAGGCCGAGGGGCTGCCCGTCGTCGCCTGCCAGGCCTGGCAGTTGCTGGCGCTGCTGCTGCGGGAGAAGGGGTTCGACGCGGCGGACGCCTGCCTGGAGCGGATGCTCGCGCTCTCCACCGACCACGACCTGCCCGTCTGGCGGGTGGAGGCCCTGGTGCGGCTCGGGGCCAACGCCTTCATGCGGACCGGGGACGCCTCCCGGCTGCGCTCGGCACGGGCCGCGGCCACGGAGCTGGGTGCGCTGCTGCTGACGCAGACGGTGGACGGGCTGCTCGCCATGAACGCGGTGCTGTGCGCCCGTTGGGACGAGGCGCAGGAGATCATCGACCGTTCGCTGGAGGCCAGTGCCCGGGTCGGCAATCTCTCCGCCCACCGCTATCTGCTCCTCTCCGCCGCCACGATGGCCGCGCACCGGGGGCGGCGGCGGGACATGGACCGCTCCCTGGCCACGTTCCGGCGGGCGGGCGGCGAGCAATCGCTCCTCGTGCCGCACCAGTTGGGACTGTGCAAGGCGATCGGCGCACTCCTCGAGGAGGACCGCGACCGTGCGCTGGAAGGGCTGGACGCGGTGCAGGCCTGGGAACGGGACCACCCCAGCTACTTCTACCTGAGCGGGAGTTACGGGCTGCGCCCCCTCCTGCGGGTGCTGGCGGGGGCGGCGGACCGGGCGGAGTTCGCGACCGTACGCGCCTCACCCGGCGCCCAACTGGCCTGGAACGGGCAGTTTTTGGAGCTGGCGGAGGCGGTGCTGCTGGGCCGGGCCGGCGACCGCAGCGGGGCCGCCCGCCTGGTGGCCTCCTTCGACGCCCGCGCCACGCCCTTCCCGGTCGCCCGCCACCTCGGCCTGCGCCTGGTCGCCGACGCGGCCCGCGCCGACGGGTGGGGCGAGCCGGTCGCCTGGCTGCGGCGGGCCGAGGAGTTCTTCTACGGGGTCGGGGTGCAGCCGGTCGCCTCCGCGTGCCGGGCGGCCCTGCGGCAGGCGGGGGCGAGCGTCACCCAGCACCGGGGCGGCTGGGACCGTATCCCCCTGTCGCTGCGGACGAGCGGGGTGACCCCGCGGGAGTACGAGGTGTTCGTGCTGCTCCCGGAGCGGCCGGGCAACCAGCAGATCGCCCGGCGGCTCTCCATCTCGCCGCGCACGGTGGAGAAGCACATGGCCAGCCTGCTCAGCAAGACCGGGCGGGCGGACCGCTCGGCGCTGTGCGAGTTCGCGGCGGAGTGCGCGGTGGAGCCGGCCTGACGCCGGAAACCGGCCGGGGCTCCGAGGCGGCCGAGGCAGCCGGGGCTCCGAGTCGGCCGACGAGCCGAGGCGAGCGCCCTGGCGGGCGCCGGTGGGCGCGGTGGGCGCGGTGGGCGCGGTGGGCGCGGTGCGCGCCGACGGGTGCCGACGGGCACCAATGGGTGCCGACGGGCGCCGAGCCGCCGGGAACCTCCGGGCGTGCCCCCACAACATGGGGGCACAGGCCGGTTTCGGTCGGGTGTACGGGCGGAACATGCGGGCACTCCCCCGATGTGCCGGTGGCCGTGCGGCACGGAGGATCGGGGTGTGCGTACGGCAGTCTGCCGCCCGTCCCCGCTTCCGGAGGCCCGCTGATGACCCGACCTCCCGCCCGTCCGGCCCCCGCCGGCGCGGTGTACTTCTCGCTGCTCGGCCCCCTCACCGCCAGGCGGGACGGCCGCCCGCTCCCCCTCGGCCCGCGCAAACAGCGCCTCGTCCTGGCCACCCTGCTCTCCCGGCCCAACACCCCGGTCTCCGTGGACGTGTTGACCGACGCGGTGTGGCCCGACGACCCTCCTCGTACCGCCCGCAAGAACCTCCAGGTGTACGTGAGCGCGGCCCGCGCCCTGCTCGGCGGCACCGACGGCGGGGACCGGGTCGTCCACGGCTGCGGCGGCTACCGGCTCACCATCGACGAGGGCGAGCTGGACACCCTGCGCTTCCGGTCCCTGGCCCGCGCCGGGCGGGCCGCCGCCGGGCGCGGTGACCTGCGCAGCGCCGCCCGGCTGCTGCGGGAGGCGCTGGACCTGTGGGAGGGGCCGCCGCTGAACGACCTGCGGGACTCCACCGGGGTGGCGGAGGAGGCCGAGCGGCTGGAGGCCCGCTGCCTGACCGTGTACGAGGACTGGGCCGAGACCGAGATCGAGCTCGGCCGGGCCGCCGTCGCGGTGGACGGCCTGCGCGACCTGGTCGAGCGCCACCCGCTGCGGGAGCGGCTGCGGGTGGCCTGGATGAACTCGCTGCACCAGTCCGGGCGGCAGGCCGAGGCGCTGGCGGTCTACGACGACTACCGGCAGTTGCTGGCCCGCGAGTTGGGGCTGGAGCCGAGTGCGGCGATGGCGGCCCTGTACCAAGCGATGCTGGGCCGGGGCCGCACCCACCGGCCCCCCGCCGCCCGGGACACCCCACGCGATGCGGCGCTGCCCGCCGCGCCGAGCCACTTCAGCGGCCGGCGCGAGGAACTGCGGGACCTGCTCGCCCTGTCGGACTCCTCCGACGAACGGGTGGTCATCGTGTCGGGGCCCGCGGGCTCCGGCAAGTCGGCGCTGGCCCTCCGGGCGGCCCACCTGCTCGGCGAGAGCTTCCCCGACGGACGGTTCCACGTCCAGGTCCGGCGCGAGGACGGCTCGGCCCGCACTCCGGCCGAAGTCCTGGGCGAGCTGGGCGCGTTGTGCGGCGTGAGCGTGCCGGCGGTCCCGGCGGCGCCGGCCGGGCCGGAGGGGGGCCCGGCGGCGGCGGTCCCCCAGGGGGCGGAGGACGCCTGGCAGCGGTGGCTGTCGCAGCACCGGGCGCTGGTCGTCCTGGACGACGTACCGGACGAGGCTTTCGTACGGGGGCTGCTGCCCCGGTCCGGGCCGTCCTCGGTGGTGCTCACCGCGCGCGGGCAGCTGGCGGGCCTGGCCCCCGTGCACCGGATCGCCCTGGCCGCCCTGGCGGACGGGGAGGCCCTGGAGCTGCTGGGCAGGCTGATCGGGCCGGGCCGGCTGCGGACCGACCCGGCGGCGGCCCTGCGGATCGTACGGGCCTGCGGCGCGCTGCCGCTGGCGGTGGGGGTGAGCGGGATGCGGCTGGCGGTCCTGCGCCATCTGCCGCTGGCGGAGTACGCGGACCGACTCGGCGATCCGTCGGCCGCCCTGGACGAGCTGGTCGCCGGGGACGTCTCCGTACGGCTGCGGATGGCGTCCGGCTGGCAGGACCTGAGGGCGGACGACCGGCGGGCGCTGGCGCGGCTGGCCGGGCCCGCGCAGGAGGGCGGCTTCACCCTGGACGGGGCGATGGAGGCGCTGGAGTGCGGGGAGCGGACCGCGATCCGTACCGTCGAGTCGCTGATCGACGCGGGGGCGGTGACCTCACCGACGGGGGAAGTCACCGCGCACGCCGCGCTGTACCAAGTGCCGCGGCTGCTCTGTCTGTACGCCCGCGAGCAGGAGGGCGCGTAGAGGGGGGCGGGGGTGGGGGTGGGGGTGGGGGCTGCGGAGGGCGGAGCCTCGGGAGCCCGGGGGCCGTAGAGCCGGGACCTCAGGAGCCCGGGGGGCATAGAGCCGGTGCCCCGGAGGCCGGGGCACCGGGAAGCGGGGGTCGGGACCGTACGGTTCCCGGCCCCCGCTCTCTCTCAGCTCTCCGCTCTCCGCTCCCCAGGGCCGCCGAGGCGTCACCCCAGAGTCAGCAGCTCCAGCAGACCGGGCGCCCCGCCTGCCGCATCATCGCCACCGCCCCCGCCACCGCCCGTACCTCCGGAGAGGAAGTGCAGGGCCAGCAGCAGTCCCGCCGCGCCCGTCGCCAGGTCGGCGGAGCAGCGCCGCAGCCTCGATCCCGGGACCAGCAGCCGGTCCTCCTGGGCGATCAGGTGCCAGGACAGGTTCCGTACGGAGGCCAGGATGTCGGGTGCCGTACGGTCGTCGGGCGACAACTGGCCCGCGGCGGCCATGAGCCCGGCGCGGCCGGTGAACAGGCCCGGCTCGCGCACGAATTCCAGGGCGCAGGCCTGCCGCACACCGGGCAGCAGGGCCGCCAGCTCCGGGGAGGCGCGGCGGGCCAGATACGCCTGGGCCACCAGCGCGACGCCGCCGCTCCCCTGGTCCAGGTAGATCAGATGGCGCCGGCCGTCCTTCACCTGGACCATGCCGTCCGGCATCGTCACGCAGTGCCCGGCCTCCCGCTCCAGGGCCCGGCCGGCGGCCCGCAGGTGCCGGTCCTCGCCGGTCAGGGCGTGGAGTTCGAGGTGGAGCAGGGCCGCGCCGCTCAGCCCGCGCAGCAGCCCCGCCGACGCGGGGGCGGCCAGGCCCGGTACGGACTCCCCGCGCACGAGGCGGTCCAGGTCGTGGGCGGTGCGTACGGCCAGCTCGACCAGGTCGTGGTCGACCTTGGCGTCCGGGTCGGCCTTGGCCTCCAGGCCGGTCTTGGCGTACGGGCCGGTCTTGGCGTACGGGTGTGCCTCGGCATCCGGGGCGGCCTCGCCGTACGGGTCGGCCCCGGCGTCGGGCGCCGCCTCCCCGCGAGCCGTCGGCCGGGCCAGGCGCAGGGCGGCGAGCGCGATGCCGGCGCGGCCGTTCATCAGGTCGGCCGAGGCGGACGGGGGCGCGGCGGCGGCGCGTTCGAAGAGTTCCCGGCCCTCGTCCGGGCGGCCCAGCAGCGACAGGACCACCGCGGTGCCCGGCAGCCCGCCGTAGAGGCCGCCCGGTGCGGAGGGGTCGCGGCGGCGGGCCGCGTCGGAGAGCCAGTCCGTCCAGGCGGGCTCGACGGGGGCGCCGACGCGGTGCAGGGCGTACAGCACTCCGGCCGCCCCGTGCGCGAGGTCGCCGCCGCCGGAGTCGAAGACCTGCGGGTCGCCGGGGAAGAGGCGGTCGGTGCGCTCGGGGGTCGCCCCGGCGTGGATGCCCGCGATCAGCCGGGTCCGCAGCTCCGCCCAGTCGGGGGCGGGTCCGTCGAGCAGCGCGGCGATCTCGTTCTCACCGCCGAGGCGGTCCTCCGCCGCCCGCAGCGCGGCGGGGCGGACGGGGCCCGCGTCGGCGGCCAGGCCGTACCTCCGGCGGGCCCACCGCTCCAGGGTCACGGCCCTGGCCCGGTCGTACCCGGCCATCTCCATGATCGGCATCAGCATGGAGAGCCAGGTCGCCCAGAGCGCGTAGGCGTCGGCCTCGGTGCCCAGGGTTCCGGCGGGTGCCTGGAGGCCCGGCGCGCCCGCCACCGGCGTGTCCTGGTCGTCGAGGGCGGTGGCGTACTCGAAGTCGATGAGGACCACGCGGCCGTCGGGGCGGATGACGATGTTGGAGGGGTGGAGGTCGCCGAAGCGCAGGCCGCGCCCGTGCACCGCCTCCAGCGCCCGGGTCAGCCGCTCGGTCACGGAGTCCACCCAGTCGAGGTACGGGGCGAGTTCCTCGGCCGTGCCGGAGGTGTGGAGCAGCCCGAAGCGGGAGACGATCTCCTCCAGGAGGGTGGCCCCCTCGATGTGCTCCTGGACCAGGAAGTGGTGCTCCCACACGGTCCGCACCCCGTACACCTGGGGCACGCAGTCCAGCCCCGCCAGCGTGGTCAGCGCCCGGTGCTCGCGGTGCAGCCGCGTCACCGCGTCATCGCCCACCCCGTCCAGCCCGCAGTGCGGGCGGGCCTCGCGGAGCACCACCTGCTGACCGGTCTCCTTGTGCCGGGCCAGGTAGATCCCGCCCGCGTTGGAGAACTGGAGGGACTCCGTCACCGTGTAGGCGAAGGCGGTGTCCCCGGCGGCGGCGCGGGCGGCGAGGTGCGGGCGCAGCGCCTCGGGGACGGTGACCCACGGCGGCACGCGGAACACCACGCCCCGCTCGTCGGGCACCAGTTCGCCCGAGGGGTGGCGCAGCGCGGGCACCCGTTCGCCGTCGGCGTCCTGGCACCAGCGGGCGACGAACGCCCCGTAGCGGACGTAGACCGGCGCGTCGCCGATCCGCAGATCGCTGAGGATGTACGGGCCGCGGCGCCCCGCGAGGGCGTGGGTCAGCTCGTCCAGCAGCCGCAGGAAGACGGTCTCGTCCGGCGGGTAGAGCGTGAGGAACTTCCCGGCGCCGGAGCGGGCCATGTACTTGTCGGACATCAGCAGGAGCGCCTGCTCGCTGCGGAGGAACTTGAACGGTACGCCGTGGGCGAGGCAGATCCGGGCGGTGTCGCGCAGGGTCGCCTCGGCCTCCTCGGGGACGGTGGAGACGTGGATCTTCCAGCCCTGCCCGGCCGGTTCGCGGTCCTCGGGCAGCAGCGAGGTCCACAGCCCGCCCCGGGCGCGGCGCCAGCCCTCGGGAGGCGGGGCGGTGTCCAGCGGGTAGCGGGTCCGCCCGTCCTGGAGGCGGGCGGGGGTCTCGTAGTAGGTGGGGTCGGCGACGCAGTAGAGCTGGGTCTGCTGGATACCGGACACGGTGTATCTCCTCAGGGTGCGCCGGGGCCGGCGGAGTCGTGGGCGGGACGGACCCCGGCCTCTTCCGGGGCGGCCCCCGTACGGGTGCGGGCTGCCCCCGTACGGGCCGTACGGGTGGGGGCTACTCCCGTACGGGTGGGGGCTACTCCCGTACGGGTGGGGCTGTTCCGGCCGGTTCCGGATCGGGCGCTGGGGGCGTCTGCGGTTGCGCGGGCGGCGGGGCCGCCCCGGCCCGTACGGAGGGGGCGAGCGTGACCACGGCCGCCGAGACGGCCAGCACGCAGCCGGTCACGCCGAAGGCGGCGTGGCTGCCCAGCGTGGTGAGCAGGGCGCCGCCCGCGAGGGGGCCGAACGGCTGGACGATCGAGGACAGGAAGCCGGCGGCGCTCTGCACCCTGCCGATCCGGTCCTCCGGGGTGACGACCAGCAGGGTCGAGAGGAAGCCGATGCTGGCGATGGTCGAGAGGCCCATGCTGATCGCGCAGAGCACGCCGGCCAGCAGCGCGCTGCTGAACCAGGCCAGCACGGCAGCCGTCAGGACACAGCTCCAGCAGCTGAGGACGATGAGGGCGCGGACATGGCGGTCCGGTGCCAAGCGGGGCGCGAGCAGCGCTCCGGCGAGTGAGCCGGCCGAGACGCAGGTGATGACGAAGCCGCTGCCGAGGCCGGAGGACCCGTTGTCGGAGAAGACGGCGAGGGCGGTGAAGGTGAGGGCGCCGAACGCGAAGTTCATGCCCAGGCCGAAGACGAGCAGCACCGTTCGGAGGTAGGGCAGTCGCCAGAGGAAGGCGAGCCCGGCGGTGAGTTCCTCGCGGCTGAACACCGAGCCGGCCCGGGTCCTGGCCTTGGAGCGGGTGCGTACGAGGGCCACGCAGACCGTGGACAGGAACAGCCCGACGAACTGGGCCGCGAAGGGCAGGGCCTCGTGGATGCCGAACAGCGCGCCGCCGACGAGCGGGCCCACCATCCTGGCCGTGGAGGTGCGTGCCTGGAGCCGCGCGGTGGCCGTGCCCATCTGGTCCGGCGGCACGACCGCGCGCATCAGCCCGAAGGCGGCGGGGGCGTAGACGCTGCTCAGTACGGCGCCCGAGGCCGCGACCAGCAGGACGAGCGCCATGGGGGCGTGCCCGTACCAGACGGCGATGGTCAGGGCGGTGACCGCGGCGAGGCTGCCCGCGTCGCACAGCCGCATCAGGCGGCGGCGCTCGACGCGGTCGGCCATGACCCCGCCCGGCAGCATCGTCACCAGCAGGGCGCAGACGGAGACCGTTCCCACGGCTCCGGCCTGCACGGCGGAGCCGGTCGTCCTGAGGATCAGCAGGGGCAGGGCGAGGGCGCTCATCTGGCCGCCCAGAACGGCGAATAGGCCGCTCAACCAGAGCAGCCGGAAATCCCGGTTGGAGCGGAGCGGCGTGTCCATCGGGGGGCTCCCGTTGTTCGTCGGGTCGTCGGCTGTACTGACGGGCGGCGGGCGACGGCCGGCGGGAGACCGGCCGGAGCCGAGGGGGCCCACGAGGGGCGGGTGCTCTCGTACAGGGGGCCTCGTACCGTGGCCCCGTACCAGGCGGGCGGGGCGGCCTCCGTGGTGATCGGAGGCCGGAGCCCGAGGAGGCCCGCGACGGGTCGGGGCCTCTCGTACGAAGGGGCTCGTACCGGGGCGGCGGAGCGGCCTCCGTCATGATCGGAGGCCGCCCCCGCTCCGGTCGGGCGCTGCGGAACGGCGGGGCACAGGCCCCCGCCGGACGGTGCGCCCGACCCGCTGCTCCGGCCGGTCAGCTCAGGACGACGCTGAGCGAGCTGAAGCAGTTGCCCGGCGTGATCTCGCGGTCGACGACGCCCGGCGTCTCCTGGAGGTCCAGCACGGAGGAGTGCGCCTCGACCTCGGGGGTCTCGTTCTCGTCGGTGTTGTTCTCGTCGGCGGCGGGCTTGGTGTTCTCGGACATGGTGGTCTCCGTCCACTCAGAGGGTTGCCGGCTCGGTGTCCGTGGCGTCTGCCGCGGTCCGTTGCCTGCCGTTGCCGAGAAAGCTAGGGATGGCGGCCTGGCAGACGCTTCGACGCCGGTATGGGGCCGGTATGAGGCCAGTACGAAGGGGCTGGACGACGGCTCCGCCGGACGGCCGGACGGGCCTCTGCCCCCGCTGACCTGGCCGCATACCGGTCCTGAAGCGGTAGCCGACCGTTGGTGAACCGGTGCGGCCCAGCCTGGACGGGCGCGCACCGGCCCCAGAAGTCCGGGCGCGCCCCAGCCCCCGAAGGAGGCGGCCCGCATGGAACTCGCCGAACTCGTCGGACTCCGGCCCTTCCCGGCCGCCGGTCTGCTGCTCGGCCTCACCCGGCGCTGCCCCCTGCGCTGCGGGCACTGCTCCACCGGGTCGGACCTGACCGTGCGGGAGGAGCCCGACGCCGGCCAACTGCTGCGCTTCGTGGGCTCGTTCACCGAGGAGAACCGCCCGGACGTCGTCATGCTGACGGGCGGGGAGCCGCTGCTGCTGCCCACCCTCACCGGCGAGCTGAGCTTCCTGGCGCGCCGCGCCGGATCGCGTACGGCGGTACTGAGCGGGATGTTCTTCGCCCGCTCGAAGGAGATCCCGCCCGCGATCCTGCGCGCCATCGCCCAGGTCGACCACTTCTCCGCGAGCCTGGACGTCCACCACGAGCGGGAGGTGGCGCGCGCGGACGTGTTCCGGGCCCTGCACCGCATCCGCGAGTCGGGCGTCTCCGTCAGCTTCCACCTCACCGGGACCGGCGCCTCGGACCCGTATCTGGCCGACATCACCCGGGCCATCGACAAGGAGTTCGGCGGCCGGGTGCCGTCCCTGGTCAACGAGGTGCGGCCGTTCGGCCGGGCCGCCTCCTGGGCCCGGCCCGCGCGCACCGGCCCCGACCCGGCGAAGGCGGCGCCGTGCTCGATGGCCGCCTGGCCGGTGGTCGCCTTCGACGGCTCCGTGCTGGCCTGCTGCAACCAGGACACCGTGGACCGGCGGCCCGTCCCGGCCCACCTGGACCTCGGGCACATCGGCTCCGACGACTGGGGAACCGTACGCCGACGGGCCCTGGAATCCCCGGTGTTGCGGATGATCCGTACGGTCGGGCCCACCCATCTGGCGGCCCGCGCCGGCGTCGCGCCCCGGCCCGTCTCCTACTGCGACGGCTGCCGGGCGCTGGGCGGCGACGAGGCGGTGGCGGCCGCGGCCCGTGCGGTGGCGGCCGGCCCGGCGGGTGCGCTGCTCGACCTGGCCGCCGCCGAGCGCGGGGCGCGGGGCGGGCCTCAGGGGGTCGTGCGGCGGCACGGCTGCTCGGCGTACGCACCGCTGGTGAACGCGGGATCCGCCCGGAAGACCGAGCCCGGGAGGGCGCAGTGAGCACCACCACCATCCTCGTGTCGGCGCGCCTGCGCACCAAACTCCAGCTGCTCGAACCGGAGTTCCGGGGCGCGACCACCCATATGTGGCGCCCGGAGGGGCTGTTGCCGCGCTACCGGACGTATCTGTGCACCATGCACGCCGTGATCCGGGCCTCCGTGCCGCTGATGGAGCTCGCCCTGCGGCGTATGTCGGACCGGCGCGGCGATCCGCTGTCGGAGCCGCTCACCGCGTATCTGGCGGAGCACATCCAGGAGGAGGCCGGGCACGACGCCTGGCTGCTGGAGGATCTGCTCGCGGCGGGCGCGGCCCCCGAGGACGCGCTCGGCCCGCTGCCCCCGCCGGACGTGGCCACCCTCGTCGGCCCCCAGCACTACTGGATCGAGCACCACCACCCGGTGACGCTGCTCGGCTACATCGCGGTGCTGGAGGGGTACGCGCCCGCCCCCGGGCTGACCGGCCGCATCGGCGCGCTGACCGGGCTGCCGGCCGCCGCGCTGCGGACCGTACGGGAGCACGCGGCGCTCGACACGGACCACCTGGACGAGCTGTACGCGCTGCTGGACCGGCTGCCCCTGACCCGGGACCAAGAAGCGGCCGTCGCGGTCAGCGCGCTGCACTCCCTCGACGCGCTCACCCGGCTGTTCGTCCGGCTCGGGCGCTCCGCACCGGCGCCGTCGCTGCGGGGAGCTGGACCCACCTCACCGACGGGAGACACCCGATGACCGGACCACCACCGACCCAACCCGAACAACCGCCCACCGAGGCCTTGTTGCACGAAGCGGGCTTCCCCGTGGACCTGCTCACCGAGGAACAGCGCCAGGTGCTGGACGAACTGACACCGCAGGAACTCACCCTGCTGCTCGACGTCAAGAGCCGGCTGGACGCGGTGGGTCCCGAGGTCCAGGCCCACGGCGAGATCGCGGGCGGCGCGCTGTTCTAGGGCGCGTCCGGCCCGTCGGACCCGTCCGGCCTCCGGTCTCTCCGGCCCTGATCCGCCTGACGCGCGCCCCGGGGTGCGTCAGGAGCCTCTCGCGGGGCACCGGGGTGTCCGCGCCAGGACGGGGGTCCGGCGCGGGCGGAGCCGGTGCGGCCCGGTACGACAGCCGGCCGCCGCACCGGTTCCCACCCGGAGTTCAGCGGGGACCACCGGAGCCCACGAGAGCTGGACACGGAGACCACCGGAGCCCGGAAGAACCGGTCCCGGAGCCCACCGGAGCCCACGAGAGCTGGACGCGAAGACCACCGGAGCCCAGACCAGAACTGGTCCCGGAGACCAGGAGAGCCGGACCAGGAGAGCTGGACCAGGAGAGTTGAGGACCCGCCATGACCTGCCCCTCGTGCCGACAGGAGCTCCCCTCCACGGCCCGGTTCTGCTCGTCCTGCGGGACGCCGTGCGCCGGTCCGGCAGCGGTGGCGCCCGCCCCCGTCCCACCCCCCGCCGAGGACGAACGCAAGCCGGTGACCGTGCTGTTCTGCGACCTCGTGGGCTCGACCGCGCTGTCGGGGACGCTGGACCCGGAGACCCTGCGCACGGTGACGCTGCGGTACTTCGAGGCGATGAGCGCGCAGATCGTGGCGCGTGGCGGCACCCCGGAGAAGTTCATCGGGGACGCGGTCATGGCGGTGTTCGGCGTGCCGGTGGTCCGTGAGGACGACGCCCGGCGGGCCCTGGCGGCGGCGCTCGGCATGCGACGGGCGCTGGACGCCCTCAACGAGGAGCTGCACGCCTCGCTCGGTATCCGGCTGACCACCCGGGTCGGGGTCAACACCGGTCAGGTGGTGGCCGGTTCGGACGCCACCGCCCGGCAGGCCCTGGTCTCCGGCGAGGTCGTCAACATCGCCGCCCGCCTGGAGCAGAACGCGGGCCCCGGCGAGATCCTCATCGGCCCGCAGACCCTCCTCGCCGCGGGCCCCACCGTGACGGCCGAGGCCACGGGCCCCCTCCAGCTCAAGGGCAAGCGCGAGAGCGTGGAGGCCTACCGGCTGCTGGCGCTGGGGGCGGACGACCCCGAGCTGCTGCGCCGCTTCGACGCCCCCTTCGTCGGCCGCACCACCGAACTGGCCTGCCTGGACACCGCGTTGGCGCAGGTCGTCCGAGGTGACCGCTCGGGCCTGCTGCGGGTCACCGGCGAGGCGGGCATCGGCAAGACCCGGCTCGTACGGGAGTGGCTGACGCGCCGCAGCGGCGCGGGCACCCTCGCGTACGGGGCGGGCCGCTGCCGCACCTACGGGGACCACGGCACACTGGCGCCCCTCGCCGACGCCGTACGCTCCCTGCTCCCCCACCTGGACCGTGCGAAGGACGGCACACAGGGCCTGACGACCGACGACTCGATGGCCCTGCTCTCCGGGGGCCTGCTGCGTGACGGCACACCGAACGCGCCCTTCGAGGACATGTGCGCCGCGCTGACCGTGGTCCTGAAGCGGACGGCCCGAGGCCGGCCGGTGGTCCTGGTGTTCGACGACTGGCATGCGGCGGCGCCCCTGCTGGTGCGGACGGTGGACCGCCTGACGGGCGGGGCCGGACCCGCCCGCGTCCTGGTGATCTGCGCGGGCCGCCCGGACGGGGTGGACAGGGCGGAGGGACTGGATACGGCGGGCGGGGCGCACGAGGTGCATGGGACGCACAGGACGCATGGGACGCATGGGGTGTACAGGACGCATGGGATGCATGGGGCGTACGGGGGGCATGCGGCCGGTGGTGCGGTCGGCACGGGTGCGGCGCATGAGAAGCAGGGGCACCTCCAGCTCGCCGGTCTCCCCCGCGAGGAGGCGGCCTGGCTCGCCGCCGGTCTGGCTCGGCTCGACGGCCGCCCCGCCCCGGCCGACGACCGGCTCCTGGCCCGCTCCGAGGGCAACCCGCTCTACCTGGAACAGCTCCTGGTCGGCGACGGGGCCGCCCCGGCCGGTCCGGAAGGGGAGCTGCCACCCACCCTCCAGGCCCTGCTGGGCGCCCGGATCGGGGCGCTGGCCCGCGCCGAGCGCGGGGTGGTGGACCTGGCCGCCGTGATCGGCCGGGAGTTCGCCGCGGCGGAGCTGGTGCGGCTGGAGCTGTCCGTACGGACGGCGGAGCGGCCCGGGGCCTCCCCCGTCCCCGGCACCGTCACCGCCGGGGACGGGGGCGGGTACGGCCCCCCGGACGAGCGCCGCGTCGACGAGGCGCTCGCCGCGCTGACCCGGCGACGGCTGGTGGAGCCCGCGCCGTCCGGGGCCGGGGAGTCCTCGGCGTACCGGTTCAGCAGCGGGCTGGTGCACGAGGTCGCCTACGCCTCGCTCTCCAAGCGGGCCAAGGCGGAGCGCCACGCGTGGGCGGCCGAGCTGCCGAGCGTGCTGCGGACCGGCGACGGCGCGGTCGGCGGCCACTTGGAGCGCGCCTACCGCTACCGCGCCGAGCTCGGGCTGCTGGACGAGCGGGCGCGGCTGCTGCGGGACCGCGCCGCCGCCGCGCTGGGCCGGGCCGGAGCCCAGGCCGCCGCCCGGTCCGACCTGCACTGGGCGCACGGGCTGCTGGAGCGGGCGGTGGCGCTGCGGCCGGACACGGCGGGGGCGCTGCTGGGGCTCGGCGAGGTACGGGTGGCGCTCGGCCGGGCCGAGGAGGGCGCCGAACTGCTGCGTCGCGTAAGGGACTTGGGCTCCGCTCCGGTGGAGGCCGCGCACGCCCGGCTGGCGCTGGCGGTGCTGGACCCGGCAGCGAGCCCCGGCCCCGCCGCCACGGCCCGCTCCGTGCTGCCGGTCTTCGAGGCGGTCGGGGACTCGGTCGGCCGGGCGCGGGCCCACCTCCGCCTGGCCCAGCAGCTCCAGCAGTCGGGCCGCCACGAGGAGGCCGAACGCGACCACGCCCGCGCCCTGGAGCACGCGGTGGCGGCCGGGGCCGAACCCGAGCGGGCCGGGGCCCTGGGCGCGATCGGCATCTCCCTCTGGCGCGGGCCCGTCCCGGTGCCCGACGCGGTGGAGCGCTGCCGCGCCCTGCTGGCGGCCCACGGATCCGGCCGGCCGACGGTCCGGACCACGCTCAACTGCCCGCTGGCCGTCCTCCACGGGCTCCAGGACCGGCCCGGCGAGGCGTACGCGTGCCTGGCCGAGGCGGAACGGCTGGCGGGGAAGCTGGGGTTCGCGGAGGCGGAGGTGTTCCTGCCGGTGTTCCGGGCGACCGTGGAGGCGCTGCTCGGCCGGGATGCCGAGGCCCTGTCCCTGCTGGTCCGGGCGGACGCGGCGGCCCGGCGCACGGGGGCGGCGGGGATGCGGACGGCCGTGGCGCTGGACGCGGCGCGGCTGGAGCTGGACGCGGGGAGCGAGGACCGGGCGGCGAGGTGGCTGGCGGGCATCGGGGACGCGTCGGGGCTGAGCCGCGCGGACGCCGTCGACCTGGAGGGGCTACGGGCCCGGCTGGCGGCCCGGGACCGCCCGGACGAGGCGCTCCACCACGCCGAGAGGGCCGTACGCGCCTCCCTGCTCACCGACTCACCGCTGGTGCAGGCCACCGCCGAGCTGGACCGGGCCCACACGCTCGCCGCGCTGGGCCTCACGGCTGCCGCCGAGGCGGCGGCCCGCAGCGCCGGGGAGCACTTCGCGGGCAAGGGGCACCTGCCGGGGGCCCGCCGCGTGGCCGCTTTCCTCGGCACACACGCGGGGCCCCCGCCCACAGCCATGGCCACGACGAGCACGACGAGGGAAGGGAGCTGACCGATGGGCACCGCACGGACAACGGCCACGGCGGCCGGAGCAGACCCGGGGACACGCCCGGCCCCGGGGCTGGGCCTGACCTGGAGCCTGCGCGGACGCGGCCCGGAGGACGTGCCCGTACTGGGCGATCCGGGACCGCCGCTCGGGCGCCCCGCCGGGCCCGCCACGGGGCGCGGCGTACGCGTGTGCGTGGTGGACTCGGGGGTGGAGCGCGACCATCCGCTGGTCGGTGAACCGGCCGGTTCCTGGGTGGTCGTCAAGGACGGGGAGAGCGGGGAGATCACGGTCGAGCCGACGACCACCGGCGACACCTGCGGGCACGGCACCGCGTGCGCGGGCATCATCCGCCGGACCGCGCCGGAGTGCGAGATCCACAGCGTACGGGTGCTGGGCGAGCGGTTCTCGGGCACGGGAGACATCCTGATGGCGGGGCTGCGCTGGGCGGTCGAGCAGCGCTTCGACGTGGTGAACCTGAGCCTGTCGACCACCCGCACCCGCTTCGCGCAGGAGCTGCACGCCCTCGCGGACAGCGCCTACTTCGCCCGTACGGTGATCGTCGCATCGGCCCACAACACGCCGGTGGAGAGCTTCCCCTGGCGGTTCGCCTCGGTGATCTCCGTCGGCAGCCACCAGGAGGACGACCCCGACCTCCACCTCTACAACCCGCAGCCGCCCGTGGAGTTCTTCGGGCCGGGCCAGAACGTCTCCGTACCGTGGCTGGGCGGCCGGACGATCCGCACCACCGGCAACAGCTTCGCCACGCCGTACGTCACCGGGCTCTGCGCGCGCCTTCTGTCGGCGCACCCGCGGATGACGGCATTCCAGCTCAAGAACGCCCTCTATCTGTCCGCGGCCAATGTGCGCCACGAGCCGAGCGCCTCGGCCTTTCCCCTCTCGCCTCCTTCACCTCTTTCACCTCCTTCATACCCGGGCCTCCCCCTCTCGCCTCCTTCACACCCGGGCCCGTCACACCCGCGTCCCTCAACAGCGGCAGGAGATATCCGCGATGACTCCGAAGACTGAATCCGCCCCCGCCTCCGCCCCCTTCACCCCCGGCGACGCGCCCCGCAACGAACTGCTCCAGTCGGTCGTCGACGTGGCCCGAGCCATCTTCGGCGCCGCGGCCAGCTCGGTCTTCCTGCTCGACGAGGAGGCGGACGAGCTGGTCTTCCAGGCGGTCTCCGGGGAGGGCGAGGAGTTCCTCGTGGGCCGCCGGTTCCCCGCCGGACGAGGCATCGCCGGCTGGGTGGCGACCTCGGGCGAGCCGATGGTGGTGGACGACCTGACCACCGACTCGTCCTTCGACCGCTCGCTGGCGGAGTCCACCCAGTACGTCCCGAACTCCCTGATGGCGGCCCCGCTGATCAGCGACTCCCGCGTCCTGGGCGTCCTCGAGGTGCTGGACCCCTCGCCGCAGGCCCGCTCCAGCGTGCGGGAGCTGGACCTGCTGGCGATGTTCGCCCGGCAGGCCGCGGCGGCCCTGCGGGTGATCACCCCGCAGCCGGTGGCCGCGGCCTCCGTCGGGCGGGCCCTGGAGGCGGCGGAGCGCGAGGACGCGCTGCGCCTGCTCGGTAGCCTGGAGCAGGTGCTGCGGGGCACCGCATAGCGTGCCGGGCCGCGGGCAGGAGCCGGGGAAGGCGCCGCACACGCTCCCGCGTGGCAACGATGGAAGGACGGACACGTGAAGCTCGCTTTCTCCACTCTCGGGGTGCCGGGAATGCCGGTGGCCGAGGTCGTCCGGCTCGCCGCCGAGCACGGTTACCGGGGCGTGGAGCTGCGCGCCCACCCCGAGGAGCCCGTACACCTCGGCCTCTCCTCGCTCGAACGGGCCGATGTGGTCGAGGAGTTCAAGGCGGCCGGGGTGGAGATCCTGACCGTGGCCGGGTACGTCCAGGTGGCCGCCGAGGGCGACGAGGAGGCGATCTCCGCCGAACTGGCCGAGCTGGTGAAGCTCGCCCGGGACCTGGGCGCCCGGTACGTCCGCGTCTTCCCGGGCGGCGGCGACCAGGACCCGGCGGACGCCGACGCGACGGCCGCCCGCCGCCTGGGCACGGCCGCCCCGGCCGCCGCCGACATGGGCGTCAGCATCCTGCTGGAGACCCACGACTCGCACCGCGCGGGCGCCGACGTGGCCCGGGTCGTGGGCACGGTCGGCCACCCCCGGATCGGGGCCATCTGGGACGTCCTGCACACCTGGCTGGCCGGCGAGGAACCCGCCGCCAGCCACGCGGTACTGGCCCCGCACCTCGGCTACGTACAGGTGAAGGACGTCGCCTCGGCGGACGACCTCACCCCGCTGCCCCTGGGCGCGGGAGTGCTGCCGCTGACGGCCTGCCTGGACGAGCTGGACCCCGACGCGTGGGTCTGCTGGGAGTACGAGAAGCGCTGGCACCCGGCCGCACCGGAACTCCCGGCCCTGCTCAGCGCAGGCCGCGACCACCTGCTGCGGCTCGGGGCACCCAAGGCCTGAAGGCTGCCCCCGCGCCCCCCGAGGCGGACGAAAGTGAGACTAGTCACAGACCGGATGCCCTGTTTTAGGGGCTTGGTGTCTACATAAGTCTCTGGCCATTCACACAACATCTTCATAGAGTCCCGCTCAGCTCCTCACTTGTGAGGGGGGCACCATGCACGGGCGGGGTGGGGACTTTGTGGGGGCAACTGCGTTGCCGGAGAACAACTGGGCTGGTCGCAGGGGGTCTCGGCCTCGCTGTGCTGGCGAGCCTGGCGCCGCAGGCGGCCGCCGCACCGGCGGACCGCCCGGTCGCTCCGGCAAGTGGGACCGGGGAGACCCGAGAGGCCGGGGCGACCGTTGACGCCGCGCAGGTGGAGGCAAAAAGAACCGGACGGTCTGTTGAGGTGACCTCGCTGCGCGGTGAGAGCAGCGAGGTCTTCGCGACGCCTGAGGGGAACTTGGAGGCGCGGGAGTACCTGCGTCCGGTGCGGGCCCGGGTGAAGGGCGAGTGGCAGCCGGTCGAGACCGACTTGGCTCACTCCGCCGACGGCGGTGTCGCACCGAAGGTGACGACGGTGGGGCTGTCGTTCTCCGGGGGCGGCGACGCGCCCCTCGTACGGATGACGAAGGCCGGTCGCGAACTGGCCCTGTCCTGGCCGGGAAGGCTGCCGACGCCGGAGCTGGACGGGCCCAGGGCCACGTACCGGGATGTGTTGCCGGATGTGGATCTGCGGATGGAGGCGCAGGAGGACGGGTTCACGCAGCTGCTGGTGGTCAAGTCCGCGGAGGCGGCGGCCAACGAGGAGCTGTCCGAGCTGCGTCTGAAGCTGGCCGCGGACGGCATGGACGTGCGGGAAGCGGACGGCGGCGGCCTGGAGGCGATCGACAAGGGCGCCCAGGGAGCGGTGTTCGAAGCCCCTCAGCCCATGATGTGGGACTCCAGCACCCCGGCCGAAAACCCCCCGGCCGAAGGTACGTCGAGCGAAAGCACCCCGGCTGAGAGCGCGTCGGCCGAAGGCGTCGAGGGCGCAGGCATCACGGCCAAGACGGGTGCGGGTTCGCAGACGGCGGGCACGGATGGTCCGGGTGAGCCCGCCGCGACCGAGTCCGGAAAGCTGGCTCCGGTGGGGGTGACGCTTCCGGCCGGGGGTGAGGAGCTGGTCCTGACGCCGGATGCCGATGTTCTGCGGGGTGCGGACACGACGTATCCGGTCTTCATCGATCCGCAGTGGTATTCGCCGCGTGCTTCGGCGTGGACGATGGCGTCGAAGTATTGGGCGTCTTCTCCGCAGTGGAAGTTCAACGGTGAGTCGGATGCCGGTCTGGGGTACTGCAACTGGAGCTACTGCCAGCCCCATGACACGAAGCGGCTGCTGTACCGGCTGCCGACGTCGAAGTTCGCGGGGAAGTCGATCCTGTCGGCGGAGTTCGTGGTGCGCAACACCTGGTCGGCTTCGTGCACGGCCAAGGCTGTGCAGTTGTGGCGGACGAAGGACATCTCGGCCTCGACGACGTGGAACTCGCAGAACGCCTCGGGCTTCTGGATCAAGCAGCTGAAGTCGTCGTCGTTCGCCCACGGCTACACCGGGTGCGCGGCGAAGGACGCCGAGTTCGATATCAAGTCGGCGGTCCAGGAGGCGGCCAACGGCAAGTGGTCCACGATGACGTTCGGCCTGCGGGCGGCGAGTGAGACGGACGGCCTGGCCTGGAAGCGGTTCTCCGACAACGCGTTCCTGCGCGTCCAGTACAACCGGCCCCCCGCGCAGCTGAAGATGTCGCAGCTCTCCATGGAGTACGGCGGTGTCTGCAAGCGCCCCGCCAGCGCTCCGCGCGTACGCACCCTGGGCAAGATCAACATCAACAACGTGACCGACCCGGACGGCGACAACGTCGCGATCCAGGTCCAGGCGCTGTGGGACACGGGCGACGGCCAAGGACTGATCGCCCGCTGGAAGCCCGCACTGACCTCGTACAAGAAGTCCGGCTCCGGCTTCACGATGAGCCTGCCCACGTCGATCCCCCAGAACAAGACGGTGCACTGACACGTCCGTTCCTACGACGGGGCCCAGTATTCGCCGTGGTCCTCGGCCGGTGACCCGACGGGCTGCTACTTCGTCTACGACAAGACCATCCCGGCCGCGCCGACCATCGCGTCGGCGGAGTATCCCGCCTCCCGCCCCGACGACCCGAACGACCCGTGGCTGGACGGCGTGGGCCAGTACGGCACGTTCACCTTCGACACGGCATCGAGCGATGTGACGCGCTACTGGTACGGCATCAACAGTGACCCGTCCTCGGCCCGTCAGCTGACCACGACCGGCGGCGCGGCGAAGAGCGTCCCGTTCCTGCCCTCGAAGCCGGGCCTGAACTTCATCACCGCGCAGGCCTTCGACGCGGCGGGGAACGGTTCGGAGATCCGTACGTACCAGTTCCGGGTCAAGGCCGGGCAGCCGGCTCGTGCGACCTGGCAGCTGGACGAGCCGGACGGGGCGACGCAGGCCGAGGGCTCCACCCCGGCCCGGGTACTGAGGTTGCACGGCGGTGCGCAGAGCGGCGCCGTGGGGGTGGACGGCGGTGCGCTGGCACTGGACGGCGTGGACGGCTACGCGGCGACGGACCTGACGCCGATCCAAACGGCCCCGGGACATTCGGTCTCGGCCTGGGTGCGCCTGGACCGGCTGCCCACCACCGGCTCGGCGACGGTGTTGTCGCTGCCGGGCAACAGGGTGGCGAACAAGGCGCTCTACTACTCGGCTGCTGCGGACCGGTGGGTGTTCAACCACCGGGAGGATGATGCGGCCGGTGCGACGGTGGTGCGGGCGATGGCCGATACCCCGGGCGATGCCCAGGTGGGGCGCTGGACCCAGTTGGTGGGTACCTACTACGCCGACACCCGGACGATCAAGCTGTTCGTGGACGGCGAGCTGGCCGGCCAGGCCACGCTCACCAAGCCGTGGAACGCGCGCCAGGGTGTGCTGCTGGGCGCGGTGCCCAACACGGACAGTGGGGTGTCGGACTTCCTGCCGGGTGCGATCGACCAGGTGCAGTTCTTCGATCGGGCACTGGAGGCGGCGGACGTGGCCCGGCTTCAGGCGCTCGAGCCGGTGGGGGACCCTGGCTCGCCGGCGGTCGCGATCTTCGATCTCGACGAGGAGCCGGGTGCGAGTGAGGTCAGCGGCCACGGTGGGGTGCTGCCCGCCCAATACCACGGCGGGGTCACCGCCGGGGTTGCCGGCGTGGCGGGCAAGGCCGCCCACTTCGACGGCCAAACGGGCTATGGGCAGATCGGGCAGACCTCCGGTCCGCACATCAACACCTTCCGCAATTTCGCGGTGTCGACATGGGCGAAGCTGGAGCGCAAGCAGGACGGCTCGTCGATCGTGGTCGCGCAGGCCGGCGAGCACGCCTTCGGGTTCGCGTTGTACTACTCACGGGCTCTCGACCAGTGGGTGATCAACCAGTACACCGCCGACAGCCCGAACACCGGCATCATCCGGGCCACCCAGCCGGCCGGCACGACGGCAGCAGTCGGCGAGTGGGTGCACCTGGTGGGTGTGCGCGACAGCACGGCCGGCACGCTGACCCTGTACGTCAACGGTGTGAAGGCCGGCTCCACCGCGCTCAGCACCTCCTTCACCGCCACCCGGCCCATGGCCATCGGAGCCGGCTCCCGCAGCGGAGTCGTGCAGAGCTTCTTCCCCGGCGTGATCGACGACGTACGTCTCTTCGACCGCCCGGTATCGGCGGAGGAGGCCCAGCAGCTGTTCCGCCAGCGCCCGCTGGTCAAGAGCAGGTGGAACTTCGAGGAGACGACCCCCGGAACACCGGCCGGCACCCCGGACTCCTCCAAGGAGAACAACCACCTGAGCCTTTACGGCGCCGCCCAGTTGGGCATGGGCTGGGTCGACGACAGCGGTCTCCAGCTCAACGGCACGGATGCCTACGCGGCGACGGCGAGGATGCCCGTCGACACCAGCACCAGCTTCACGATGACGGCCTGGGCCCAGGCGGCCGCGACGCCGGACCACGACATGACCGTACTCAGCGCCGGCGGTGCCACCCGCAGCGCGCTGGAGGTCCGCTACCGCCCCGACCCGGCCGATCCGAACGGGCTCGGCAGCTGGCAGCTCGCCCTTCCCGACAAGGACAACGCGGCCGCCACTGTCAAACAGCTGAGCAACACCGAGTTCTTCGACGTCCGTAACTGGAACCACATCGCGGTGGTCTATGACGGCTTCGCCAAGGAGGCCAGCCTGTATGTCAACGGCTTCCTGCAGGAAGTCGCCTGCCGTGACGCGGACGGCGACGGCAACCCGGACGAGTCGGGGTGCCAGGACCTCATCGCCTGGGCCGACGACGTGCTCACCTTCAAAGCCACCAAGTCGCTCCAAGTCGGACGGGCTCAGTCGGACAACGCCGGGCAGTACTTCGCCGGCTCGATCGACGACGTATGGACCTTCCAGGGAGCTCTGAACGGGAGCCAGGTCTACGAACTCTTCCGAGGCTCCGGGGGTATGCCCACTGAAGTCCCCGACGGCTCCTGACGCCCTGTGTTCCGGGTGTGGGCCCTCCCTGATGGGCCAGGCCCACACCCGGTACCTCCTCTGTCACCACCTCCACTCTCCGTGCTCTGCTCGTTGTCGAGCGCAGCACCCGGCAGCGATGGATACACCACTCCATGAAACCCAGACGTATACGCCCGTCAGGACCCCGGACGGTCCGCCGCATCTCCTTGGCGGTGTCCGCCGGGATGGTCGCGACACTGCTGCAGGCCAGTGCCACTCCGGTCTCGGCCATTGCGGCCACAGACCTTCCCGGCCTGCCTGCCTCCGAGAAGTCCGTCGAGAGCGAGCGCATCAACGAGGTGAAGCCGCGGGCGGCGGACAAGGGGCCCCAGGCCCCAGTCGCAGCCCCGCAGGCGACGCTGCCGGCGCCCAGCACAGCGACGATCGCTGTACCCACTTCGGTCGCCGAGGGCACAGTGCGCTTCGTCCGTCCCAAGGGCCAGCCGATCGGGATCGGTCGCACCGCGCCGAGCGCAGGCTCCGCCCAGAAGGGGAGCGACGGCGCACGGTCGGCTCGTACGGTTCCCGCCACCCCCACCAACGTGACCTCACGCATCCTTGACCGCAAGCAGGCCACGCGGGCTGGTGTGAACGGACTGCTCTTCACACTCGCGTCGCAAGCCCCGGCGGCTGTGGACCGAGCCGTCCACAGCCGCGTGGAAGCACCGGTGACCCTGTCGGTGGACTACGCGGCATTCGCCGAGTCCTACGGGGGCTCGTACGCCTCACGCATGCGACTGATCGAACTTCCGTCCTGCGCACTCAGCACACCGGAGCGGGAGGAGTGCCGTGAAGGCACGCCGGTCGACGCGACGAATGACACTGCCGCGCAGACACTGACCGCGGACGCGGTGACGCTGCGAGCCGGCACCACCACGGTCCTGGCCGCCACAGCCGCCGCAACCGGTGACAAGGGTGACTACAAGGCGACCTCGCTGTCGCCCTCCTCCAGCTGGAACACGAGCCTCAACACCGGCGACTTCAACTGGTCCTACGGCTTTCAGGTCCCGGAGGTTCCCGGCAGCCTCAAGCCACGTCTCGGCCTTTCCTACTCCTCCGGATCCATCGACGGAAGGTCCGGGGGGACGAACAACCAGGGCTCCTGGGCCGGTGACGGCTTCGACCTGTGGCCCGGTTTCATCGAGCGCCGCTACAAGCCCTGCGCGGACGACGGCGTGAAGAACGCCGACGGAAACAAGCCCGGTGACATGTGCTGGGCCTACGACAACGCGTTCATCTCCTTCAACGGCTCCAGCGGCGAACTCATCCCGGTCAGCAAGGACGAGTTCAAGCTCAAGCGCGACGACGGCACCCGGATCACCCGACTGAAATCCGCCGACCGTGCGAACGGTGACAACGACAACGAATACTGGCGTCTCACGTCCCCTGACGGCATCCAGTACTTCTTCGGCTACAACCGGCTGCCAGGCTGGACCACGGGCAAGCCCACCACGGACTCCACCTGGACCCTGCCGGTCTACGGCAACAACACCGGCGAGGAATGCCACGGGGCGACGTTCGCGGACTCCTGGTGCCAGCAGGCCTGGCGGTGGAACGTCGACTACGTGGTCGACCCCCACGGCAACGCCATGAGCTACCACTACACCAAGGAGACCAACTCCTACGGCCGCAACCTCAAGGCCACCGACGACACCCCCTACACCCGGGGCGGAACCCTCAAGCGCATCGACTACGGACAGCGCTCCAACGACCTCTACACGGCCAAGCCGCTCTCCCAAGTGGTGTTCGCCAGTGCCGAGCGCTGCCTCCCGCAGGCGGGCGTCACCTGTGCTGCTGACACCATCGACACCAATGCCTTCCACTGGTACGACACCCCCTGGGACCTCAACTGCAAGGCGGGCACGAGCTGTGACAACGGCCGCCTTTCCCCCTCCTTCTGGACCCGCAAGCGGCTGACGGACATCACCACCCAGGTCCTCAAGCCGGACGGCTCCTACGGCAAGGTCGACTCCTGGAAGCTGGCCCACCGCTGGGGCATGGCCGACACCGACTACCAGCTCCTCCTGACGAGCATCCAGCACACCGGGGAGTCCGCGACCCCGACCCTCACCGGTGAACCCGCGGCTCCGGCCGTCACGCTCCCGAAGACGACGTTCGCGTACACCCAGCTCGCCAACCGCCTGGACAGGACGGGCGACGGATTCGCCCCGTTCATCAAGGAGCGCCTCCACGCGGTCGACGACGAGTCCGGCGGGCAGATCAGTGCCAACTACTCGGCACCGGCCTGCAACTGGAACTCCCTGCCCACTCCGGAGACGAACACCACCCGCTGCTTCCCCCAGTACATCGGAGGCAACGACACGGACCCGGCAACCGAACAGTGGTTCAACAAGTACGTGACGACGTCCGTCACCCGGACCGACCGGACCGGTGGCTCACCGGACCAGGTCACCAGCTACCAGTACCTCGGGGACGCCGCCTGGCACTACAACGACGACGACGGCCTGACCAAGGAGAAGGAGAAGACCTGGTCCCAATGGCGCGGCTACGGACAGGTCAGGGTCAA